>WQRI01000036.1 GCA_009786825.1 Bacillota bacterium | reverse complement strand
AGGGCGGCTAGGGACTTAAGGGTTGGTGACTATATACAGAATTTTGGTGGTAGGAAGTGGCGGGTGATTGGACACGACACAGATGGTAGTGTAACAGGGCAAGTGGGTGCGCCGCTTTTAAGAACAGATAGTGCGGAAGATGGTCAGCGAAGGTTTCATTCAACTAATGATAACTTTTGGATTACGTCTGAGCTGAGAAGTTACTTAAATGGCGCTTTTTTTAATGACAATTTTAGTGCGGCACATCGCGCTATGGTTATACCGAATGTAAGGTTAGAGACAATAAGAACTTCCCCCGCAGCAACGGTGGCTAGGTATAACAATGCGCTAGCGGCTGGTCAGATAGAGCAAATTATAAATGGAAGTGGCTGGGCAACTGCACCTAGTACAATGCACGGGGCACGTTTTGGTGCCTTAAATGCTAGCGACCACAACACAAGGCACAGATATTCTCACAGAGATACTGTGTTTATTTTATGTGCGCAACAAACATATAACTTAAATAGTTTAGGGCTAAGGTATGGTAATACGGCAGGTACGGCGGATGGCGGAACTTGGCAAATTTCTGCTCGAGACCACGTAAGCGACCATTTTGCGTGGCCTAGAAGGCGCGACTACGATTCAGGGGACGCTAATAGGGTAGCGGCAACTGCTTGGACTCGCTCACCTGTTGTTTCTATTGCTCATAGTTTGTGTCTGTTGGTCCCGCGCGTGAGCGGCCTCGGCTGTACTCGTGCTGGTACTAATGCCTCGGGTAACGATTGGTGTACTTGGTGCGGCGGCTCTTGCAGTGCTTTCACCGGGTCGCGTACTTTTGCACCTGCTTTATATATTAACCCTAGTACAATTTTTAGGTTTGCGCGTAATACTGATACAGAGCGTAACGAGCAGTCGGGTTTTAGGGTATATGACACATTGGCGTTGGCGAGACCGAGCAATGTTAGGCTTTCTGGCGATACGCTTTTATGGAATTCGGTTACGAATGCAGATGGTTATCGGGTTTATAGGGGCAGTACACTTGTGCAAGCGGTTGGTAATGTGACTAGTTTTAACTTGTCTTCTCACGCTAATATTCCGGTTGGCACGCAAGCCACGTTTAGCGTATCGGCTACAAACTCGACTGCGGGAAGAGCGTTTGATT
The DNA here is from genome assembly GCA_009786825.1 of Bacillota bacterium. Classification (GTDB taxonomy): domain Bacteria; phylum Bacillota; class Clostridia; order Christensenellales; family WQRI01; genus WQRI01. The sequence goes on along the minus strand of WQRI01000036.1, from coordinate 14,671 downwards.
CTGCGCGGGGTGGCTCGGTTTTGTGGGGTCAGTTGAATACGCCAACGGGGGTGTCTGTTAGTGGTAGTGTTATTAGTTGGAACAGCGTGCCTAGCGCCACGGGCTATCAGATTAGGCTTGGAAATAGTGTTATAGCCACGCTTGGCAATGTGACTAGCCACAACTTGTCTACCATTCCGGTTAGTAGTATGGAAGTTGGGGCGCATAGTAATATTAATGTTGTGGCGATATCTAGCGCGGCAAGTTGGGGCAATAGTGCTGGTAGCGCGAATGTGTCTTTCACTCGGGCAGAGGGTTTGCACTCGCCGCACAATGTGGCTATTAATGGCTCTGTAATTAGTTGGGATATGAATGCGATTACCTTGCCGTTTGTTAACAACTTTAATATTGTGGTTGGCGACACAGTTTTAGCGACTGTTGCTAGCACGGCTAGAAGTTTTGATTTAAGTGATATACCGGTGGCTAGGACTGAGAGTAGGAATATGGCGGTTGCTGGAAGTTTGGGCAGTTTGCAAGCGGGGCTTCATAATATAAGTATAGTGGCTGTGAATAATAGCGCTGCGTGGCCAAATTCTGAGCCTTCTGTAAGTGCTGAGTATTATAGGGCGGCTCGGGTTGATAGTATTAGTATAAGTGGTAACCCTAATTTGATTGTTGGGTGGCCGCGCCCTGCGGGTATTAACTATATGCCGACTTCGCAGTTGGTGGCGAATGTGGTTGGGCTTTATGGCTCTGATAAGTCTGTGTTTTGGTCTAGTTCTAACCCTGATATTGTTAGTGTGGACGCGGCTAGTGGGTTTATAAGGGCTTCGTGGCCTAGTGGGCTGAGTATGTGGGAATTGGCTGCGCGCAACCACAACACGTTTACTGTTATAACGGCGCGTTCTGCGTTAGATAGTAGTGTTGTTGCGCAATTGCAGGTGTTAGTTGTATTTGAGACGCCGCCCGTGCCGATTGTTGTTGGCGTAGAAGTGAGCGGTGGTTTTAGGGACATAGAGATTGCGCCGTGTGGCACAAGGCTTGCAGATAGTTTGGGCGGTGGTGCTTTAGTAGATGCTACACAGTTTGTGGCGACTGCTTTTGGATATAACTTGGCGGGGGCTGGTAATGTGTTTAGTTGGGCGTCTAGTGATAGTGGCGTTGCGACAATCGATAGCGCGGGTAGGCTAAGTGTTAGGGGGGTTGGTATTACGCGTATTACTGCGACTAGTAGTATTGGCGATGTGCCGTATAGTTTTTATGTGACAATTTCTAGGGACGGGGCGGCTGTTGCTACTGATGTGACAATTTTGTGTGATAACAGTAGGTCTGACGAGCGCCGTCTTGTAAAGATGGAAGGTAGTGGTGTGTTGCCGTATGTAGATTTGGTGGCTTTTGTAGAAGGGCATAATATTACTAGCCAGTTGGTTACGTGGGCTTCTAGTTGTGGCGCGGTTTTGGGTAGCCCGAGTTTGTTTTTAGAGTTTAGCCTTACAGCAGAAGGCATAAGGGTTAGGGGCTTGGCGGCGGCCAGCCATATAATAATAACGGCTACGCCGGTAGGTGCGATTGGTGTGGTTGGCACGTTTAGGATATTTGTAGATGTGGCTGTTGCGCCAGTTGTTACAAGTGTAAGTATTGGTGTGCCGAGTGTTAGTGAGTTGGTTGTGCCGAATAGGCGACCAATATTGACAACTGATTTGCCGAGTGTTCAGTTAAGTGCTAGTACTGTTGGTGGTGTTGGTGGCGGCACGGGTAGTAGTGTTTTGTGGACAGTTTACCCGCTTGGGTTTGTAGAAGTTTTGGTAAGCGGTGTAGACCCGAATGTTGTTGTGCTTCGGGCGGTAGATAGGGGCAGCGTTGGTTTTAGTCAAGTGGTTACAATTACTGCAACTTCTAGTATTACCCCTAGTCAGTTTGCTAGTAGGCAGATTACTATTGTTCAGGGCGCGATTACTGGTATTGATGTTAGTGTGGCGATTGGTGGCGGTTTGGTTGGTGAGATGTTTTTGCCGTATGCACCGAGTAGTGTTTACGAGCGCCATACGCTAGATTTGCGTGCGGTTGTTGCCGTTAATAGCGCGGGGGTATCTCAAGCGATAAGGTGGGAGACAAGTGTTCTGGGTCTTGTGATGTTGAATAATTTGCGTACAGAGCCTAGCCTAGCGGGCTTAGATAGCCTTGTAACGCTTAGACCGCTGGCGGCTGGGGTTTTAACCATATGGGCTGTGGGCGTGTATTGCGGGGTTGTGAGCAACAAATTTGAGATTGAAGTTTTGCAAGCAAGCCCAACTTCTGTAAGGATTTTCGGACCGAATGAGAGCGCTGTTAGTTACCAAATGGCGATTAGTTTGCCGCGCCCGGCGGACATAGATTTGCCGATTGTGCAGTTAGGCGCGAGTGTTGGTGGGTCGTTTGCGGCGGGTAGAAACTTAGAGTGGACAAGCAGTTGTGGTGGTGCGGTAGTAGAGTTTTTGGGTAGTACGCTTGGTAGTGTTGTGCTTGTAAGGGCGGTTAACTTGGGTGTTGCTACTTTAACGGCTACGCATACGCTTACGGGCTTTTACGCGACGTTTGTTGTGTCTGTAGAGCAGGCAAGGCTTGATAGCATAGAGATTTTGGGTGATGGTGTTGTGCGTGAGCAGACCGCTATGCTTATACCGCTTGTGTATGTAGACGGCGCTTATATGTTGTCTGAAGTGGCGACAAGGCAGATGCTTACACTTAGTTTAGTTGTAGCAACTTTTGGTGAAGTGGCAACAGACTTTGTGTGGACTTCTAGGGATAGTGGCATTGTTAGAATAGTTGGTGTGGGCGAGAATGCTAGCAAAATTACGGATAGGAATGGCTTTGTAAGTGTGCTTCCGTATGGCGTTGGTCGGGCTGTGATACGCGCGGTGTCTACACTAGAGCCTAGCTTTTATGCAGAGTTTGTGATTTATGTGACCCGCGGAAGTGCATCTTGTAGCATACAAGACGGCATACTAGACTTGCCGAGCATTGCAGAAGGTTATATTAGATTGATTTTGGTGTGCGAGCATTATTTTGCAGAGCGAATGCTTCATATAGATTTGACTTTGGAACAGGCGATGTATTTTGTGTTGCCGACACTTGAGTTGGGCATAGAGAATGTTAGATTTTTGGGCTGGGCTTTGTCGCGCGGTGCGGGCTTGCTTGCCGCGTGCGAGAGTGGCTATGTACGCGTGCCGGCTGAGTTGTTTGACAGTGACACAGATACGATATTGCTTTTTGCGGTGTGGTATGTACATCGCGGGGCTGTAGCGGGGTCGGATAGTGGGCTTAGCAACTTTGCGCTATACTTAATAATAAGCAGTTTGTGTATAGCGGGCGCGGGTGCGGCAGGCACGGCGGGCTATATTTCGCAAAGCAGGACAAGGGCGAGAAGAGAAAGTGGTAGTGATGAATGGGGAATGGACAACTAATTGTCAAGTAACAAGTAACAATTAACAAGTGTTACACCGCTAGCGCGGGAAAGATTTACTGCTAAGACGTTCAAATGTAATGGCATTTAATGCATACAACCATTATTCATTATTCAATATTCATTATTCATTCAACCAAAAAAGCAGTACGGAAAAATTCGTACTGCTTTTTTGGTTGCTTTGGTTGTTTTTTTACGCAATGAATCTGTTGTCTACTAGGGTTTCGAATGGTACGCGGCGGGATAGGAAGCCTGCGTTTTCTATTACGTTTTGAAGTCTGTTAAACATATCGGGTGTCATTTTTAGGTTTTCTACCCACGTGCCTATGTCTTTATAGTTTTGTATTGCGGCGCTTAGCATTGCTACATTTGCGCCCGGGAATTGTGGCGCTATTAGGGCTGCTATATGTTCTGCCGTGTTTGCGTAAACGTAGGCTGTTGCTAGGGATAGGGCGTCTACAAAGCGCTGTAGTTGGTCGGTATTGTTTCTTACAAAACTTTGTGTTGCCATAAAGCTTGTGAATGGTACGTAGCCCGCGCCGTAGCCAACGCTTGCTATTATGTGTCCGTGACCTTGTGCAACAAGGGTGGAAGCAACTGGCTCGAATAGTGTAACGAAGTCGCCCTCGCCCGCTATGAACGCGCTTGCCATTTGTGCGAAAGCGATTGAAGTGTCGAAGTTCATATTTTGTCCGTGAGTTAGTCCGTGGTTGTTAAGTAGGTATTGAAGCGTCATAGCAGGTAGTCCGCCCGTGCGCCCGGCAATTATGTGAGAGTTTGCAAGCATATTCCACTCGAAGTTTGCAATTGGGTTTCTGCCAACTAGAAAACTTCCGTCTCTAACTGTTAGTTGTGCGAATACTACTGGGTGGTCGCGCCTGCCTTCTAGGTATACATACATTGCAGATTCGGCACCAGCTAGGGCGATGTCTGCGTCCCCTGTGATAACTGCCATCATAGATGCGTCTGCGCCCTCGCCCGTTGTTAACTCTATTGTAAGACCAACTTCTTCAAAAAAGCCGCCAAACATTGCTACGTAGAATGGGGCGTAGAAAACCGAGTTTGTAACTTGGTTGATGCGTAGGGTGTTTTCGTCTCTGCTAGAGCAAGCGGTGAAAGTGAATAGGCTTGCCGTGCTAAGCACGATAATTAAAAGGCTGCTTAAATAAGCAATAATTTTTTTTCGCATAATAAGAATTATACTCCTGTTGCTTTTTGCGCTTTTTGGTGTGCGGAACAATTTGTTTAAGCGCAACTAGCGTAAAATAGATTTCCACTTTCAAAATATGCAAATTAAAATAATAAAGTTACTTGTGTGAAATGTGCTTGCGAAAAAAAACATTTTTTGATATAATAAGTTGTTATGGATAAAACTTATACGCCCAAAAATTTTGAGAATAAAATTTATGAAATGTGGGAGCGCGGCAATTATTTTGCGCCGGACAAAAAAACAAGTGTGGCAGAACTTAAAAAGGCAAAAATTAAGCCCTATACTATAATGATGCCGCCGCCTAATATAACGGGCAATTTGCATATTGGTCACGCTTATAATATTACGCTTCAAGATGTGCTTATTAGGTTTAAGAGAATGAGTGGTTATGCGGCGCTGCTGCTTCCCGGCACAGACCACGCGAGTATTGCAACGGAAGTTAAGTTGGTTGGTGAGTTAGCAAAGGAAGGGCTTACGAAAGAGGGTGTGGGGCGAGAGGCGTTTTTAAAAAGGGCTTACGAGTGGTCGGACAACACGCAAGGTGTGATACTGAACCAGATTAAAAAGATTGGGGCTAGTGCAGATTTTTCTAGGTATAAGTTTACGATGGATAGCGACCTTAACGAAGCGGTTAAAAGGGCGTTTGTTAGTTATTTTGACAAGGGTTGGATATACAAAGCAGAGCGGCTTGTGAACTGGTGTGTTACTTGTAATACTGCTATATCAGACGCGGAAGTAGACCATATAGAGCGCGATGGGCAGATGTGGTATATAAAGTATCAGGTTGTTAGTGAGAGTGGTGTTGGTGCGATAGGTAAGGTAGGTGAGATAGGTAAGGTTGCTGGGGTGGTTAGTGAGAGTGAGAAACAATACATTACAATTGCGACTACGCGCCCAGAGACTATGCTAGGGGACGTGGCTGTTGCGGTTAGCCCTAGTGACAAGCGCTATAAGAAGTTGATTGGTAAGAGTGTTGTGCTTCCGCTTGTAAATAGGGTTATACCGGTTGTTGGCGATAGTTATGTTAGTGCAGATTTTGGTACGGGGGCTGTTAAGGTTACGCCTAATCACGACTTTAACGATTTTGAGATTGCTGTGCGCCATTCTCTAAAGGGTATTACGGTTATATCTAAGTGTGGTAGCATTACGGATAGTGGCGGTGTTTATAGTGGGCTGGACAAAGCGGTTGCGCGAAAAAAGGTAGTGGCAGACTTAGAGAAGTTGGGGCTTTTAGAGCAAGTGAAGGCTCACAAGAATAGTGTTGGGGTTTGTTCTAGGTGTGGTGATGTGATAGAGCCTTTGCCTAGTTTGCAATGGTATTTAAAAATGGGCGAGTTGGCGCGTATGGCGCTTGGGGCTTTGAGTGGTGGTAGTAAGGTTAGTAAGGGGTCTAAAAGTAAGGCGGGTGAGACGGCTAGTAGCGGTAGCAAAGTGAGTAAGGCTGGTGGGGCTGGTGGTTTAAACTTGTACCCAAAGCGTTTTGTAAAGCAGTACGAGCATTGGCTGAGTGATATTAAAGACTGGTGTATATCGCGCCAACTTTGGTGGGGGCAGCAAATCCCGGTGTATTACTGCGAGTGCGGAAAAACTTTTGCAAGTGTGAGTGAGCCTTTTAGTTGCGTGGCTTGTGGTGGCACAAAACTTAAGCAAGAGACAGATGTTTTAGACACGTGGTTTTCTTCTGCGCTGTGGCCTTTTTCTACTTTAGGTTGGGGCGGGGAGCAAATTACAAATTACAAATTACAAATTACAAATTGTAAATCGCAAAGTACAAGTGCAGACAAGGCGAATAATAACAAGGCTGACAAGGGCAAAGATGCGGGTGTGTCGGACTTAGACTATTTTTATCCGGGCGACGTTTTAGTAACGGGTTATGATATACTGTTTTTTTGGGTTATTAGAATGGTTTTTTCGGGGCTAGAGTTTTTGGGCGAGTTGCCTTTTAAAGATGTATTATTTAACGGCATTGTAAGGGACGGGCAGGGGCGAAAGATGTCTAAGTCGTTAGGCAACGGGATAGACCCTTTAGATATTATAGATGAGTATGGGGCGGACGCTATGCGGTGGGCTTTAATTAATGGAAGCACGATAGAGAGCGATATACGCTTTTCTAAAGAAAAAACTGAGAGCGCTAAGGGCTTTATAAACAAGATTTGGCAAGCGGCAAGGTTTGTTGAGATGAACAGTAGTGGTGCGGATAATACAAAAGCCGCGGGCAAGGCAGTAAAGGGTAACGACTTAGCCACGGATAACTCAGATGAACTAGATTTTAAAAAAATCAGCCTGTCTACTATTGATAAGTGGTTGCTTACAAAACTTAATTCGTGTGTGGCGGGTGTTACAAAACATTTAGAGAGTTACGAGTTTGGGCTTGCGGCAGAAAAACTTTATAACTTTACGTGGAGTGTGTTTTGCGATTGGTATATAGAGTTTGTAAAGGGCGAGTTAGCAGAGTTTACAAAGCCCGATAACGCAGGCAAGTTAAGCGCAAGCAAGGTAAGTGAGACAGGGGGCGGAATAGCGGTTTTAGATTATACGCTAAAAGCAATTTTAAAGTTGCTTCACCCAGTAATACCATTTGTAACAGAGCATATATACCATAATCTTACGGGCAGAAAAATTATTGTAAGTGAGTATCCGCGGGCTAGCGCCATACCAAAATTTGTAAAGGACGAAAAAGAGATTGATAGTTTGCTAGATGTTATCAGAAAAATTAGAAATGTAAAAGTAGAGTTTACAGGCTCGGCTTTTAAGCAAACAAAGTTATATTATGTTGCTAGTGCGACTATGCAAAAAAAGTTGAAAGATAATGTGCGCGCCCTTAAAAAGCAAGCGTATATATCTGATGTGATTTTTGTTAGCAAAGAGAGCGATATTACAGAGCGCTGTACAAAAATTGTAACAGACCTAGGGTTGTTTTTGTTGCCGATGGGAGAACTTATAGACACAGAAAAAGAAAAGGCAAGGCTGGGTGCAGAAATTGCAAAAGCAAAAGCTGAGATAGAAAGGGCAAAAGGCAAACTAGAAAATGTAGAGTTTACAAAAAAAGCGCCACCGAACTTGGTCGCGCAAGAGAGAGACAAACTGAAAAAGTATCAAGACTTATTAAGCAAACTAGAAAAAGAATTTAAAGACAACTACAAATAGTATTTTGCAAGAGGGTAATATGCAAGAGAATATACAGCAAGCGTGTGAGTTTTGCTTTGCTACAATTGCCGAGTTTAACGATATAAAACTTTTGGGGTGTGAGAGGTGTTACGTAATATTTTACAAGGCGCTTAAGCCGCAACTTGAGGCGTTTCATATGGCGGGTGAGTATGTCGGCAAGGGGGCGGGCAGTTTAACAAAGGCGTTAGACTTAAGTACTAAAAAAGATGTGGCGCGCGCGGCAGAAGTCGACACAGACAACACAATAATATCGACACGGGTGCGTTTTGCAAGAAACATAAGTGGCTATCCGTTTGTGCATAAATTAAAAGGCGCAGAGGCGGCAAGTTTAATAGACAAGGTTTACGCTAGCGCAAAAGAAGTTTTAGATAACCCACAACTTATACTGCTTAACAACATAACAAACAAACAAAAGTTGGGGCTTGCCTCGCTAAACTTAATAAGCACAAAACTTTTAAATCAAATATCAAGTGGCGGGCTTATACTAAGCAAAAACAAAACCATATCGATAATGCTTAACGAAGAAGACCACATAAGAGCGCAATGTATTTTAATGGGTGAGAGGGTAGACGAAGCCTTTTTAATGCTAGACGAGTTAGACAATATTTTAAATAAGATGTTGGGCTTTGCGTTTTTAGACAAATTAGGCTTTTTAACATCTTGCCCAACAAACTTAGGCACGGGGCTTCGGGTGTCTGTGTTGCTTTACTTGCCACACCTAACAGCAAGCGGCGAGATTTTAGAGATAAAGCGAGATGTTAAAGAAAAGGGTTTTGCGATAAGGGGCGTATACGGCGAAGGCACTAAAGAGATTGGCGCGAAGTATCAACTATCTAACGACACAACGCTAGGGCTTACGGAGGCTGAGTATATAAACAACCTAAAAAGGTTTACAAAACAAATAGTAGACGCGGAAAGAGAAACGAGATTATTAAATATTTAAGTATGGAGATATATTATGCAATTACACGGGTGGACAAAAAGTGTTTATAAAGTTTTAGATTTAGCAAGAGACTTTGCTTTAAGCATTAATAAAAAATGCGTAGGCACGGAAGACTTATTGGTTGGGCTTCGCGAGAATAAGTCGGCAGTTGCGGCGCGCCTTTTAGACAAGGCGGGTGTTAAAATTGCCATACTTAAAGAAACAGTTACAACAAACTATAAGTTGGGGAAAGATTTGCAAGGAGACTACACGCCCTCGGCAAAGCGCATTTTAAAAAATTCTAGCCGACTTGCTGTGTCGTTTGGCGATAGTTATACAGGCACAGAGCATATCCTTTTAGCAATTTTAGAAGATGGCGAAAATATCGCTTGCGATATCTTAAAAGACACATTTAAAATTGATGTTGCAAGTTATAAGGCTGCTATACGGGAGGGTATAAAAGAGGGTATTAGTGCCGAAAAAAGTAAAGGCGCAAATAAAAGCGCGGGGAATAATGTTGGCGCGGGCGGTGGCGTATTGGGTGAGACCTTTGATGGCGTTTTAAGCGCAAGCATACAAATGGAAATAGACCCAGACGAAGAGTATAAAAAGCGGTTCGGCACGCTTGGCTCTGTTAAATTGCCAGAACTTAATATGGAGACTTACGGCATAGACTTAACCAAAATGGCTTTTAGGGGCGAACTCGACCCAGTTATTGGCAGAGAAGATGAGATAGAGCGCGTAATACAAATATTATCTAGAAAATCTAAAAACAATCCGGTTTTGGTGGGGGAGAGCGGAGTTGGTAAGTCTGCAATTGTAGAGGGGCTAGCGCAAAATATTGTAAACGGAAAAGTACCATCTAGTTTAAAAGGCAAAATTGTTTTTTCGTTAGATGTTAGCAAACTTGTTGCCGGCACAAGATATAGGGGGGATTTTGAAGAGCGACTGAAAGAAATTATAGAGCAAATTCAAACCAGCGGCAACATAATTTTGTTTATAGATGAGATTCATACCATTGTAAAATCTAGCGGTATGAAGGGCGAGCAGGACGCGTCCGACATACTAAAGCCACTACTATCTCGCGGAAAACTACAAACCATAGGCGCAACCACGCTAGACGAATATCGCACATACATAGAAAAAGACGGCGCTCTAGAGCGTCGCTTCCAGCCTGTGTTTGTAGAGCCACCAAGCGTAGAGCAAACAATCACAATACTTTTCGGGCTTAAAGATACTTACGAGGCGTTCCACAAAGTGCAGATTACAGATGAGGCTATTGTTGCGGCGGCACAACTCTCAGACAGATACATAACAGACCGCTACTTACCAGACAAAGCAATAGACTTAATAGATGAGGCGGCATCGCGCCAAAAAATAAGCGCAAATGTAGAGCCGCTTAAACTTAAAGAAAAAAGGCGAGAGTTAGAAACGCTAAAAGCAGAAAAGTCGGAAGCGCTAAGGCGAGAGTCTTACACGCAACTAACAAAATTTCAAACAAAAATAGAAGCGCTAGAGGCTCAAGTAACAAGCCTTCACACAGAGTGGCTTACACAAAACAAGTTTGGCTCGCCAAAAATAACGGCGGAAGATATCGCGCTTATCATAACTCAGAAAACGGGCATACCGCTAGGTCGCATAAAAGAAAACGAGAAAGCAAGGCTGTTGGGCTTAGAAGACGCGCTTACAAGGCGCGTAATTGGTCAGCCAGATGCTATAAGTGCGGTGTCGCGCGCTATAAAGCGTGCGCGCGCAGGGCTAAAAGACCCAAAGCGACCGGTCGGCTCTTTCATCTTTTTAGGTCCGAGCGGGGTTGGTAAAACTGAACTTGCAAAATCTTTGGCGGACGTATTTTTTGCGGGTCAGCATAATATTGTTAGAATAGATATGTCAGAGTATGCAGAAAAGCACGCGGCGTCTAAACTTATCGGAAGCCCGCCCGGCTATGTAGGCTACGAAGACGGCGGCTTTTTAACAGAGCAAATAAGGCGCAAACCGCACTCTTTAATTTTACTAGATGAAATAGAAAAAGCGCACGTAGATATTTTCGATTTACTGCTTCAAATTTTAGATGATGGTCACCTAACAGATTCTCAAGGCGTGCAGGTAGATTTTAAAAACACCATAATTATAATGACATCTAACATAGGGGTGTCGGGGCTTAGTTACGCAGATAGTTATAACATAGGGTTTGAAACAGAAAAAGAGCAAGAGCAAAAAGAGCAAGAACTAAAGCACGAAGATTTACAACAAGCAAAACAAAAAGACTATCTAATGCAAGCGCTTAAGGCTCATTTCAAGCCAGAGTTTTTAAACAGGATAGATGAAGTTGTTATTTTTAACTATCTTACCAAAACAGACATAGCAAGCATAGCGGGCATTATGGTCACAAAACTTTTAAATAAATTACAAAGCAAAGGCATAAACCTAAGTTTTAAAGAAGCCGCGGTTCACCAAATAATTTCTACAGGCTACTCGAAAGAATACGGCGCGCGCCCACTAAGAAAAAACCTAGAGCGCTTTATAGAAGACCCACTAGCAGAACTAATTCTAAAAGGCGGAGTTAAAGAGGGCAGAGCAATCTCAGTAGACTACATAGGCGGCAAATTCATTTTTGGCTAAAGGTGAAAATGTACCCTGAGCGAGTTGTCACGCCGAGCGAGAGAGTTGTCACCTTGGGTGGTTAGAGTTGTCACCCTGAGCGCAGCGAAGGGTCTAGCGAAGCGAAATTCAAAATAGCAGATACTGTAAACTTTATTTGAAGTGCGGCTACGCCTAGATTCTTCGCCGTTGGCTCAGAATGACATTTAAAAGGTGACAAATTTTCACTTAAGAGATATTTTTACTATGGTTGTCACCCTGAGCGTAGCGAAGGGTCTAGCGAAGCGGAATTTCAAAATATCAGATACAGCAAACTTTATTTGGAGAAAAATGGCTTACTATGTTTATATGTTAACAAACCACTCTAACTCAGTATTATACACGGGAGTTACAAATAATTTAGAAAGAAGGTTGTACGAGCATAAGAACAACTTGCTTTGCAATAATACTCAAAACCCAAGCACATTTACAAAGCGTTATAATTGTTATAAACTTGTGTTCTTAGAGCAAACAACTTGCGTTTATTCTGCAATAGCAAGGGAAAAGCAGATAAAGGGTTGGACTAGGCAAAAGAAAAATAACTTAGTAGAAACCTTAAATCCAGAGTGGGACGATTTAGCAAAAAATTGGGTTTAGGTTATAAGAAGTTGTTACTATTGTTGTCACGCCGAGCGAGAGAGTTGTCACCCTCAGTGATTAGAGTTATCACCTTGGGTGGTGAGAGTTGTCACCCTGAGCGAAGTCGAAGGGTCTAGCGAAGCGGAATTTCAAAATAGCAGATACATCAAACTTTATTTGAAGTGCGGCTGCGCCTAGATTCTTCGCCGTTGGCTCAGAATGACATTTAAAAAAGGTGACAAATTTTCACTTAAGAGAAGTTGTTACTATTGTTGTCACGCCGAGCGAGAGAGTTGTCACCCTGAGCGCAGCGAAGGGTCTAGCGAAGCGGAATTTCAAAATAGCAGATACAGCAAACCTTATTTGTAGTGCGGCTGCGCCTAGATTCTTCGCCGTTGGCTCAGAATGACATTTAAAAAAGGTGACAAATTTTCACTTAAGAGATATTTTTACTATGGTAGTCACCCTGAGCGTAGCGATGGGTCTAGCGAAGCGGAATTTCAAAATAGCAGATACATCAAACTTTGTTTTAAGTGTGGCTGCGCCTAGATTCTTCGCCGTTGGCTCAGAATGACATTTAAAAATGGTCAAAAACACTTTGACTTTTATAAAAATTATGTTATAATGGTTAGATAATAAAAACGCAGGGAGGGGTTACGTGGCTAGTAAAAAATTGTTTAGGGCTGGTCACTTAAAAAATAAATTATGATTCAGGCAGTTAATGTATCACTACAATTTGGCGGGCAGGTGCTTTTTCAAGATGTAAACTTAAAGTTTACAAAGGGCAATTGCTATGGAATAATAGGGGCTAACGGGGCAGGCAAGTCTACCTTTTTGCGTATATTGTCGGGCGAGTTAGATGCAAACAAGGGCGAGATAGCGCTAGACAAAAGGGCTAGAATATCCGTACTTACGCAAAACCAAAATGCATACGATGCTCAGACAGTTATAGACACGGTGTTAAGCGGGCATACAAAACTAGCGCAGATTCAAGCCGAGATGGATGCGCTGTATGCAAAAGGCGACGCTTTCAGCGATGCCGACGGCATTAAAGTAAGCGAACTACAAGAAGAGTTTGCCGAGTTGGGCGGTTGGGAAGCAGATTCTCAAGCGGCAAGTTTACTAAACTCTTTAGGCATACCAGAGTCTGATTTTTATATTATAATGGGAGAGTACGACACCAAAAAGAAAGTTAAGGTTTTACTTGCGCGCGCGCTTTTTGGTAACCCAGATGTGCTTATTTTAGACGAGCCTACAAACAACTTAGATATCAAAACAGTTATGTGGCTAGAAGATTTCTTACTAGATTTTGAAAACACAGTTATAATCGTATCTCACAACCGCCACTTTCTAAATAAAGTTTGCACGCACATTTGCGATATAGACTACAAAAAAATAAATATGTTTTTGGGTAACTACGACTTTTGGTATGAGACAAGCCAACTAATTTTGCGCCAGAAAAAAGATGCTAACAAAAAGGCAGAGACGCGCGCTAAAGAACTTAAAGAGTTTATCCAACGCTTCAGCGCTAACGCGGCGCGCTCTAAGCAAGCAACTTCCAGAAAAAAAGAGTTAGAAAAACTTACAATAGAAGATATCCGCCCATCTACGCGCCGCTATCCATACGTAGACTTCAAGCCAGAAAGAGAGGCGGGCAGAGATATCCTTACAGTAGACGGGCTAACAAAAAAGGGGCTGTTTAAAGATGTATCTTTCACGCTTAATAAAGATGATAAGATAGCGTTTTTATCAGACAACACGCGCGTTATAACAACGCTTTTTAATATACTGATGGGGGAAGAAAAAGCGGATAGTGGCACTTTTAAATGGGGCGCAACAATAACGGCAAGTTATCTGCCAGAAGATAATTCTAAATATTTTAAGGGCGTAAACCTATCTATTGCAGATTGGCTAAAGCAATTCAGCCCAAAAGACCAAACCGAGAGTTTCATACGTGGCTGGCTAGGCAGAATGTTATTTAGCGGAGAAGAGGCAGATAAAAAAGCAAGTGTACTATCGGGTGGCGAAAAAGTTAGGTGTATGCTAGCAAAAATGATGCTTACGGGCGCAAACGCACTAGTAATGGACGAGCCAACAAACCACCTAGACCTAGAAAGCATAACCGCCCTAAACAAAGGTATGACAAACTTCAAAGGCAACATACTATTTACAACGCACGACCACGAGATAATAAACACAGTAGCAAACCGCATCATAATAATAAACGACACAAAAGAATTCGACAAAGAAATAACCTACAACGACTATCTAGAGACCATTAGAAAGAAAAAGTAGTGGCGCTCAGGGTATAAAATTTCTTGCTAAGTGCCACGCGCTCGGAGTGTTAAATTTCTTACTGAGTGCCTCCGCAGTTTTGTAGGTATGGTTTGGCTTAAGAGTTGCGGGCGTAGTCACAATGCCGAAATTTTACACATTCTCGCGCTAGCATTCACCACAACTTAGAACTTTAATAGTAAATTAGGCTTACTAATTCAATTTAGGGTCGCTCTGAATAGGGCGACTTTTTGTTTTTAGCGCTATATTTTGGGTCAGTCAACACGTCCCCGTGACCCAGAAAGGCTTTTCTAAATGGGGAAGCCCTTTTTCAATTTAAACAAGCATTTTCGTGTTTAATTTAATACACAAAAGTTTGTTGTTAATATTTGTTAAAAGTTTGTTCATATGCTTGACTTTTTTTTTTTTTGATAAAATATACTTATACACTTTAACA
>WQRI01000035.1 GCA_009786825.1 Bacillota bacterium | reverse complement strand
CTCTTCCTCATCTATGTCGTCACCCTCATCGTATGCGTACTGTGCTGCTGCTCTTCTTTTTCTAATGTGTAACACTACAAATATTGTCGCGCCCGTTACCACTATTACAGAGCCTGCTACAATTGCCGCTATAGCAAATGGGTGAAGCGCTGCATCTACTAGTGTGAATGCTTGCCTTACAGCGTTATTTCCAAACCTAAAACTAATATCGTTGTGCGACACGATAAGGCGCATATCGCTTGTTACTATAATTGCGCGATACTGCGGATAGTGTTGCCTTAACCAGCGTGGTCCTTCCACATCACCCTTTAAAAATACTGCCGTTGCTAAAGCATCTGCATACGCCGCATTCGGACCTATAATAGTTGTGCTTACAATGCCGTTAGTGCTTGGCATTCCGGTTCGTGGGTCTATTTTGTGGTGGTACATACGCCCTTCGTAAATAAAGTTTCTCTCACTCACACCCGATGTAAATACCGCGTTAGAAGCAGATACAACTTCTATTATATATTCGGCCGCTAGTTGCGGGAAGTGTTGGTTTGCAATGCCCGTAACCCAGTTTCTGCCTTCTAAAATATCTGTGCCTAAAGTGTAGATATCGCCCGACAAATCTATTACCGCGTTTATGCCAACGCCGCCGTCTCCCCTAACAACAGTCCTTGCTATATTATGGATAAGATAGCCCGCATAACCTTTTGCAACCCCACCTAAGTCTAGTTGCGCCCTTGGGTGTAGTTTTGTAACTGTGCGTGCATTTCTATCCCACGTGAAAACTTCTGCAAAACTTATGCGGTTTGCATAGTTGCCATTTCCTATAGGCATCAAGTCGTCTCTTAAAATTGTGTTTATCCAACTTGCTGCTGGTGGGCGCTTTCTTGTGGGCGTTGCGCCTTGCCCTTGGTTTTCTAGAAGTGGGAATTCGTTAGAAATTCTGTTGCCTTGGTTGTTTGTTCTTACAGGGTCTGAGTAACCTAGCGGTATGCCCGGTATGCCGTGACGTAATTGGTTTGTCCACGCAAAAGTACCCTCTATTGGTATAAACCTAGGGGACAGTAGCCAAATATCTACAAGTGGTAAAATAGCGGGGTTAAATAAACCGCCAGAAGTTAAGTATACTCCGCGTGCCAAATCTAAAATATCAAATAAGTAATAGTTAGTTCCTGTTATTGTAACGGGGTTTGTTCCTGCCCTGTTAATTTGGTTAACCATACTCCAAGAGTCGTTAAAGCCGGCAGACATTATATTATTTATGTCTGTTATAACTTGGCGCATTTCTCTAATCATTTCATCTACCCACGGAATTTGAAGCGCGGCAGAGTTTAGCGGGCAAACATCTAAATTGCCCAATTGCTCTCTATTGCGGTATTGCGCGGGTAATTCGCTTCTGCTTAGGTAAAAACTTATCCCTAGCGGAATTGTACCTTCCGCAGTATTAGGGTTACCGAAATGACCAAGCCCACCCCTATAGCCGCCCAAAGAGCGCGGGCTAACAATTATCATATCGCTATTTCTAGGGTAGCCTCTCCAAGCGCCGTCTCTCCAGTTGTCTTCCCTTATGCCGCACGCGGTAAAAGCGAATGTAGACAGTATTACAACTAAAACTAAAGACAACATTGTTAAAAACCTTTTTCTCATTATTTGTACTCCGTAAAATTTATCTGAATTCTAAATTCTAAATTTAAAAGACTGTGCATACACAGTTTTGTATACACAGTCTTATTTTACAACATATTTGCTTTTTTTGCAAGTGTTTTGGCTAATATTTATAATCTTTGGTTGTAAATTCTTTTAAAGCGCATTACTCTTTTTAAATAGTTTGCTGTCTCTCTGTAGGGGATATTACTTAAACTTTTGCCGTCTTTACTGAATCTCTTGTCTTTAAGCCACTTGCTAACATTACCCTCGCCCGCGTTGTAGGCGGCTAGAACTAACTCTAAGTTGCTTGCCCTACACTCAGATTTATTAAAGCGCTGTTTTAGATAACTTATATAGTAAACGCCTAGCAGTATGTTTGTTTGTGGCTGTTTTAGCATATGCACAATTTCTGCATTTGTGGCTGTTTGTAAGTTGTGCATATTAAGCCTTGCGCCTATATAGCGCGCGGTAGAGGGCATAATCTGCATAAGCCCAACCGCCCCCGCATTAGATACCGCGTTTTGTTTAAAGTTGCTCTCGGCTTTTATAACGGCAAAAACAAGCGCTTCATCTACTTCAAACTGAGCAGATATTGTTTGCACGTACTCTCTGTGCTTTAGCGGAAAAAGCGATATAAATATAAAAATGCTAGCCACAATACTAAGCGCTATAACGCCAACAAGTATAAGCGCTATACCTGCCCTACCTAACTTTGCTTTGTTTATTGTTGTGGGTGAAGTGTAAGAAGTTGTTCCCATATTTTATCAAACTTTAAAAAAAATTCTGCCTTGCTACAGTTGTTTAGTATGGTTATATCTGCAAGTTTTTCTCTCTCACTCTCACTTAACTGAGATTCAATTATTTTTTTAACAAAGGTTTTGTCTGCCCCCAAAGTTTTGTGCTTTGCAAGCCTTGCCATTCTGTTTTCTTTACTTGCCGAAATATTTATAACCTTGTTACAAAACTCGGCAAGCCCCATTTCGTATAAAACAGCAGCACTTAAAAATATAACGCCACTTGGTTCGCCATTGAGTTTAGTTTTGCTTTTATCGGGTTTCTCTTTATTATATGCACTTATTAAAGTTTTAACAGCATCTAATATATACTGCCACGAGGCAGCGTTAAGTTTTTTTAACTGTGTGTTATCTGTGTCTGCCTTGTCAAACACTATGCGCCTTAAATTTGCCCTAGTGGTTTGTATATCATCTGCGCGCGCACAAGGAAAAGCATCTAAAACATCGTTGTAGCAATCTGTGCCTACTTGAAATAAATCTCCGTAAATCTCATCTGCTTCCAAAACGTAAAAGCCCTTGCTTCGCAAATAATTTACAAGCGTAGTTTTGCCAGAGGCCATACCGCCCGTTATCCCTATAATTTTTTTCAACTTATTACCCCCCTTTTTTAATTCAACCGCACCACCGATTTGACCTATCTCTATTACAGTTCTAAGTTGTGGTGAGTTCTGGTTGAGGATACACTATAATTTTTGCGTTTGCTTTGTGAATGGTGTGGGGTTGCACCAAAAATCGCGTGTTTGAAGCCTGAAAGGCTGAGTTCGCGATTTTGCAAGCACACGCCATTCAACAAACAAAGCATCAGCAAAAATTATAAACTATCCGAAACTTCCACATCTACTTTAAGCGGTACTTCTAGTTTTATAACGCTTTCCATTTCTAGTCTCAAAATTTCTTTAACTTTATCTAACTCTGTTTTGCACGCGTCTACTACAAGTTCGTCGTGTATTTGAAGTATTAATCTAGACTTTAAGTTTTGCTTTAAAAATCTATCGTGTACTTTTACCATCGCCTTTTTTATTATATCCGCAGCACTTCCCTGAAGCGGCATATTCATAGCGGCTCTCTCACCAAAACTTCTTACGTTAAAGTTAGCAGACATCAACTCTAGTATGTGTCGCCTTCTACCAAAAAGCGTAACGGCATAGCCACTTAGGCGCGCCTCTGCAATGCTTGCGTCCATATACTCTTTTATACTAGGGTATGCTTCAAAATATTTGTTAATGAATTCTGCAGCACGGGCGCGCGGCACGTTAAGTTCTTTAGCAAGCCCAAAGTCGCCCATACCATAAATAATGCCGAAGTTTACCGCCTTTGCCCCGCGGCGCATATTAGAGTTAACTAACTCTTTTGGTATGCCGTAGATTGCCGCCGCCGTAGCCGTGTGGATATCTTCACCCTTTTTAAACGCGTCTATAAGTTTTTCGTCCTTGCTGTAGTGCGCTAAAAGCCTTAACTCTATTTGCGAATAATCTGCCAAAACAAGCGTGTGGTTTGCAGACGATGGCACAAAAACTTTTCTAATCTCTTTGCCCTCGTCAGTTTTGATTGGCAGGTTTTGCACGTTAGGCTTTTCGCTTGAGAGCCTACCCGTAGTTGTAAGCGCTTGCTGAAAGTTTGTATGCACCTTACCACTTTTTACATCTATATGCCCTTTCAAGCCCTCTATATAGGTGCTTAAAAGTTTTGTAACTGCCCTATACCTAATTAAAAGGGCTATAACCTCGTGCTTGCCTTCTAAACTTTTAAGCGTCTCGGCATCTGTAGAATAACCCGTTTTGGTTTTTCTAACAACCCTAAGTTTTAACTTGTCAAATAAAATTGCCCCTAACTGCTTTGTCGAGTTTATGTTAAACTTCTCGTTTACGCTCTCATAAATTTGATTTGTTAAAACTGCAGTCTCGCTTACGTATTTTTTTTCTAAAACTTCTAGATAGTCTGTGTCTATTTTTATTCCCGCTTTTTCCATATCATAAAGCACACTGATAAGCGGAAACTCAATTTGTCTGTAAAGCGATTTTAAATTGGCATTTTCTTTAGTGTCAAATTCTTTTGCAAACATATTTTTTAAAGCAAATATGTTTGTTGCTAGATATTTGTCCGTATCACCAAGTGTTGCACTATACTTACTTAAAAGTTGCGCGTATGTTTTAACATTTGTGTTAACATCAAACAAATAGTTTTCTATAAGTAAACAGTTGCTAACACCCCTTAGTGTTATACTAAACTTATCTAAAAAATGTGCCGTGCTTTTTTTGTCGAATATTGGCTTTGCAATTTTGGCGTTCTCTAAAAGCGGTTTAAACAAACCAAGCACGCTGTCAAGCGCCAAACCCATATCAAGCAAGTTTTGCTGAAGCGGTATTATATACTCGGTAGTCTCGTTCGTTGCTATATGCACATCGTTTGCTATAACAAAACTCATCTGCCCCGCACTCTTTATTTTTTCTATGAGTGCTTCTATCTGCCCTAGCCCCTCTAACCTTTTAAGTGCCTTGTCTGATGCCCTTGTCTGTATGTTTGACTGTGTGGCTGGCTGATTGTTTGTATGGGTGTTATTTTGCAAAGCATCTGCTTTTTTTGTTTTACTACTGCCAACCGCCGTGTTAGTTTGCCCCGCCCCCGCCACTTCAAAAATCTCTGCTCTTTTAATTAGGCTGTTAAAACCTAAGCGCTCGAAAATTTGCTTAGTCTCGGTTTTAAATGGAAAACTAAACTTGAAGTCTGCTAAACTAACCTTGTCGTAGACAAAAGTATTTATAGTAGCAAGTTTTAAAGATGTATACGCGCTTTCTTTACCATTTTCAAGTCGCGCCCTTAAAGCGCCTTTAAAGTCGTCTAGGTTTGCGTAAATATTATCTAATGTGCCGTACTTAGTAACTAACTCTAGCGCCGTTTTGTCGCCAACACCAGCAACCCCCGGAATATTGTCAGAACTGTCCCCCTTAAGCGCTTTAAAAACTGTAACGCTCTCCGGCGTAAGCCCATAAAGTTTCTTAAGCGTATCTTTGTCTACAACCAACAAGTCGGACGTTCCGCGCTTAGAATAATGCACAACCGTGTTATCGCCAACTAAAGAAAACACATCTCTATCGCCCGATATAACAACCTTTTCTAAGTCGCCATTTGCAAGCAAATAAGTAAGCGTGCCGACAATATCATCTGCTTCGTAGCCTTCTTTTTCTAAAACAGTTATGCCCGTGCTTTTTAAAATTTCTTTCACAAGTTTAAACTGCCCCACTAAGTCTGGCGGCGTTTCTTTTCTGTTAGCCTTATAGTCTTTATAAATGCCCTTTCTGAAAGTATCTTTAGACACATCAAAAGCCACCACCATATAGTTTGGATTTTGCTCTTTAATAGTTTTTATAAGCATATTACAAAAACCAAAAACCGCATTAGTAAAAACCCCGCCAATCTGCATAGGCGGCAAGGCAAAAAACGCCTTGTAAACCAAACTGTTACCATCAACAATTATAATTTTCTCTCTCATAATTTTTCAAACGACCGACCCTTGTTTAAGCCCGCCATAAAACAAACCCGAAAAAATAGCCTACCTTTTCAAAGTTTATCTAAACCCCATATCAAAAATTTCTTACTCACATACTTGCACAAAATAACCTACACATATATTATAACACAAAAAACCAAAAAAGCGACACCTTTTTTTCGCACCGCTTTTTTATATATTTAAAAGCGGTGTAACTTGTTTAAATGTTACACCGCTTTTGTCGTAAAAATTTTTGATTAGATTGTTACAAATTGTCTGGATACAAAGCCTGTTCTGCCGTTAAATGTTGTTTGGAAAAAGTCGCCCTCTATTCCTGTTATTTGTAGGTTTGTGCCGTTTGGTATTGTTGCTATTACGCTAGAGGTTGTGTTTGGCGCGCTTCGCATATTTAGGTTGCCGCCTTGTGTTGTTACGCGTGCTGGTGTTGGATTTATTCTAACAAACTGACCCGAAATCCAACCTTCGCCATTTTGGAATATAATCCTTAGCCAGCCGTTTTGCTCGCCCGTAATTGTTACGCTTGCGCCGTTTGGCAAACTGCCTATAATTGGTGCGCCCGTATTTGGCGCGCTTCTAACATTTAGGTTACCGCCCTCTGTAGTTACTGTTCCGCTAAGCCCCGGCGGCGTTACTGGCGGTGGTGTTATTGGTGGTGGGTTAACCGGTGGTGCTGGTGTTATTGGCGGTGGTGGTGGCATTGGCGCTACATTACCCTCTACATTGTTAAACTCTCTAACAATTGCAGCCCACGTGATTGGTCCTATAATGCCGTCTGGGTTCAGTAAAAATTGTTGTTGGAAAGCCACAACCGCGCTTCGCGTAATTGGACCAAAAACGCCGTCTTCTGCTAGTAGCGGTATGCTCGGGTAAACCAGCCTTATTTTATTTAGCATACGCTGCATAGTTCTAACATCTTCGCTTCTAGAGCCTTCCCTTAAAAGCGTACCCGGGAATGGCGGGTTGTTTTGCGGTGGTGGTGGAGACGGCGGCGGCGTTGGCACAACTGTTGGCGGGCTTCCCTCTTGCTCTAGCCTTCTGTAAACAGAGTAAAGTTTTGCCCACGTAAGCGGACCAACAACCCCGTCTGGATTAAGCCCAAACTGGCGCTGGAAAGCCACAACCGCATTGTGTGTTGCCGGACCAAAATTAGCGTCCTTAATAACATTTGGTATGCTTGCGTAAAACTGCGCTATGTAATTTAGTATAAACTGCACGTGTATAACATTCTCGCCCCTCATACCCTGCCTAACAACTACGTTTGGCGGATTTGGCGATAGCCCTATCCTTAGCCCCTCGCCGTTAAGTTCACTCATTTTGATAATGCCCGTGTAAATTCGCGTTATCATATTCCACGTTGCCCTATCTGTTACGCCCGTTTGCGGTAAGTTAAACGTGCGCTGAAACACCCTTACCGCACTTTCTGTGCTTGCGCCATAAACGCCATTTGGTGGGTTTATACTGTTAATTGCTGGGAAGTTTGTGCGAATTCTGTTTAAGAAGTTTTGTATGCGCTGAACATTTGGTCCGCTACTTCCAACGCGAAGAGGCGTCCCCGGAAAACTTTCTGCTACGCTTTGCACAACATTAGTCTGCACAAGTTCTAAGTCTCTTGGATAGAAGTTATGTAGTATTTGTAAAGGCGTCCTGCCCTGATTTGCAAGCGTTACTGTTCCCCATTGCGAAAGCCCCTGACAAGTTACGCTTCTGCCAGAACAATACTCGGTAAAGTATGGGTGAACAAAACCTATGCGCCTTGCAAACGTATTGAAGTACTCATCTACAACATCTGATATGGTTCTGAAAATATCTCTGCCGTAAACAAACGCTTGGTCGAACTGTGTCGAGTTTGTTATGTCAAAAGCAAAGCCGCGCGATGGATACCACTCTGAGAAAATTCTATTAAGCGCAAAAGATACTATACAGTGTACGTTTGCGATTAAAGAGTTTCTAGGCCACGTAGGATAAATTTCTGATGATGTAGAATTTTTTATATAGTCTATAAATCTAACCCTAACTATGCGTGCCGCGTTGTTTGTAGGCACACCAAGGCGTACACGTATAAAGTCTGGTATAAATACTGGTGTGTTTACGTGGCGAGGCGTTATCAAAAATGGGCTTGGCGCAGGCGGAATTTCATCAGCACGCCCATACTCGCCCTCAGTTATGCTTGCTTGCGGAGAGACATAAAGCGGCATTAAATTTGCTCTGTTGGTTTGCTGAAAGTCTGGCGGAACATCTTCTTGGTCTTGCGGAAGCGGTGTGTTTATAGCACACGTAGGCGGCGGAATCTCTATGTATTCTATGCCCTCGCCCCCCTCTTCTAGCGGGTGAAAGTCGATGGGTAAAAAGGCTTCTTCTGTTGCTACAATCTCTACCCCGCTTATGTAAATTGTTTTATAACCCGCCTTTCTTGCCTCTACAACGTATGTTGCGTAGGCGTCTGTGCCGTGGTCTGGTGTAAGTGTGTACTCTCTTGGGGGGGCGTCAAGCTGAAATGGACCCGCGTTTCCATTCTCATCAGTAACCCCCTTAAAAAGATTTTTGCCGTTGTTATCGTTAACAAGTATCTCAACATTTTCTACAGGCATACTCTCGTCTGCCTTAGTAACAAGTATGAACAATGTTCCCTTAGCCATATTATCTCCCTTTAAACTTATGCTAAATTCAGTTTAGTATTTTCATACTTATACATATGTAACTCCATAAAAAAAAGTGCATTCTATTTTAAAAACAAAACACACTTTTCTATTTAAGCCACCACAAAATACTTAACTACCACAAACTAGTACTTAACACCCACGCTACTATTACTGTATTGCCTACTCTACTAATACTGCAAACTATCTTTATTAAAAATAGGGTCTGCAAAAAATTCTTGTATTGTTATATCCAAAGCGTCGCTAATTATAAATACAGTATCCAGCCTAACTGTATTTGTTTTCCCCTCCGCCAAAGAATAAACTGTAGAATTATCAATACCCATTTTCTTTCCTAAAGCATACCTAGTCATATTTCTTTCTTTTAAAAGTTTATTAATTCGGTTCGCAACCGCCTGCCCTGTTGTCATAAATATTTCTCCCTTTATCGTGAATTATATATTATGATTATATCCATAATATACACAAATATAATGGTATTAAAATATATTATTTATATACCACTAAACGCTTGACACCAGAAACAAAATTTAGTAAACTATATTATACATCAAATTTTTGTAAAGGAGTAATTATGGATAAACTAGATAGAGAAAGAACAAAAAAATTATTAGAAAAAGTTATAAGCGCAAAAGAGAAAAAGGCATTTGAAATCACGCTTGCTTTAAATACGTACGAGATTTCGCTTATATATTATCTTTTAATGTTTTTGCAAGACATCACACAAGCAGACGAACTAAACTAAATTAAAAAACGCATTTTGCAGAGTTAATTGCAAAATGCGTTTTTTGGTATAGTTATTTAAGCCGATTATTCTTTATCTGTATTCGGGCTTTCTGTCTCTAGCAATAACGGGTTTTTAGTTTCTAATAAAACCAACAATTGCCTTTTCGCCATTTTGTTAAGTTTAACTATGCGCTCTTTTTGTGGCACTTTTTCGTGAAGCATCTCGGCATTGCTACTTTCCATATTTGCTAGCACTAGCAATTGGTGAAGGGTTGCATAGTCTCTTATATTGCCTTTTAAATTTGGGTTTTCTTGTCGCCATTGACTAGCTGTTTTTCCAAAAAGCGCAACATTAAGCATATCGGCTTCGTTTGCGTATACAAAGTTAACTTGCCCTTTGCTTAACTCTGGAACAATCAAGTTCTCTTTAATTGCCCCTGTATGTATGTGGTAATTTATTTTTGCCAACTCACGCTTTGCAGACCACGAAAGCAACGCTTGCTCTTGCTCTTTAAGCCTTTGAAATTCTTTAATTATCCAAAACTTAAATTCCGCACTTAGCCACGTTGCAAATTCGAATGCGATATCTTTGTGTGCATAAGTTCCACCATATCTACCCGCACTTGAAATTATACCGATTGCATTTGTTTTCTCTATCCATTGCTTAGGAGAAAGCGTAAAACTGCCACCGCTCTCATTTCTAAACTCACGGAATTCCGTGAGTTTAAAATCTGGGTTATTGGTCTTTTCCCAAATTCCTAAAAAATCTATTGCGAATTTTGTGCTTAACCAATGAGATATAACGTGTGCAGGAATTTCTTCATTTTTAAACTTTGCCATATCTGTCAAACAAATGTAGTCTTCTTTGCCCACCTTTTTATATGCGACTTCAATAGTATCAATTTTAATTTTAGTTTTCATAATTTTATTATACACTAAACTACTAGCACAACTCTTTTATGTCTTTTACGTTTTTGTATGGCATTTTTAGGTCGTCTGCTATTTGCTTGTAGGTTATGTGACCATCGTATGTGTTTAAGCCGTACATTAGTGATGCGTCTTCTTTTAGTGCCTTTACTACGCCTTTGTTTGCCATATCAAGTAAGTACGGCAAAGTAACAGCACTTAGCGCAAACGTAGATGTCCTAGGAACAGCCCCCGGCATATTAGCAACGCTATAGTGTATAACGCCGTGCTTTTCGTAATATGGCTCTGCGTGCGTTGTAACCCTATCTATTGTCTCTATACTTCCGCCTTGGTCTATCGCAATATCTACAACAACACTTCCCGGCTGCATACTCTTAACCATTGCCGCGCTAACAATTTTTGGCGCTTTAGCGCCCGGAATAAGTATACCACTTATAAGTAAGTCTGCATCTTTTATCACCTCTGCAAGTGTATGCTCGCTCATATGTAGGGTTTTAATTCTGCCCGCGAAAACATCATCTATATAAATCAAGCGCTTTTTGCTGATATCAAAAATCGTAACATCAGCACCAAGCCCAATAGCCATCTTAGCCGCGTTTAAGCCAACCGCCCCGCCACCAATAATAACAACCTTACCCGGCGGAACACCCGGCACGCCACCCAAAAGCCTACCGCTTCCGCCATAATACTTTTGTAAAAGCGTAGCACCAACCTGCACAGATATTCTGCCCGCAACTTCCGACATCGGCGTAAGTATAGGAAGCGTACCACAACTTAACTGTATAGTGTCGTACGATATGCCCGTAATCTTGCTTTTTGTAAGCGCGTCTGCAAGTGGCTTGTCCGCCGCTAGGTGTAAAAACGTGAAAATGGTCTGACCCTTTTCGAATAAGTCGAACTCTTGCGCTAATGGCTCTTTTACCTTTACAACAATTTCTGCTTGCTTGTAAATTTCTTTGTTGGTCTTAACAATTTTTGCACCAACTTTTTCGTACTCGGCATTAGCAAGCCCGCTACCTACACCTGCATTGTTTTCTACTAAAACCTTATGACCCGCCTTAACCAAAGCGTTAACACCAGCCGGCGTCATAGAAATTCTGTTTTCGTTTGCTTTAATTTCTTTTAAGATTCCAATAACCATTTGGATATCCCTCCATTAATTTTTGCTAATTCCTAACTGCTAAAGCCCCTGTATAGATTGCGGAAAGATATAATCTTGCAATCGTTACACCGCCAAAGGCGGTCGGATTGTTTTAGCCGCCAGCGCGCAAATATATAAATTTTGAGCCTTTGGCTTTTCCGTAAGGAAAAACAACCGCGAAAAATTTATATCTGCGCGCTTTGCAAATTAGCAAAAAAAGGAGCATAGCCCAAAATTGCGCGGGCGAATACTCCTTTTTATATGTGTATTTTTATTTGTTTTTGTCCTCGTCTTTTTGCTTCATACAAAAAGTAGGGCTTCCCTTTTCTCTGTGCGCTGCAACACAAGCACAACACTTGCCGTTGTTTGTGCAATCTTTTTTAGGGCATATGCACTTATCTTTAATACAAGCCATTTTAATATACCTCCTAATTGTTGCCGTTAAGTTTTCGTGAATAATCTTTGTGAGTAATCTTTGTGGTTAATCTCTTACGACTGCTATACACTTGCCGAATTTTTTATCACCTAACTTTTTTGGCAATCTAACTTTATAATATTATACTATCACAAATTAAAAAATATAGCAAGCATTTGAAAGAGATTGCATAAAATGTACATATGTGCAATTCTTTAACCATCGGTTTTTTTGATAGCGGTATTGGTGGCTTATCAGTTTTAAGAGAGTGTAAAAAGTTGCTAAGTGCTTACGGCGTTAGCGCTAACTTTATATATTACGCAGATAATGCCAACCTACCATTCGGCAACAAAACAGAGAGCGAAATTATTCAAATAGCAACAGAGGGCATCAAAAAACTTTTAGAGTATCAACCAAAAGTGATAGTTCTAGCCTGCAATACGGTTAGCCTTATAGCCTACCCCCACTTGCAAAGGCTTTACCCCCCCCATATACCAACAATACCCATAATTCCCGTTACGCCCCCAATTAAGCACGCGAGAGCGCTAGATACATCGGCGCATACACAAACTCAAAGTAACAGCAAAACGATGATTTTAGCAACGCGTGCCTCGCTAAACTCGCGCGCTTTCGCAAACCATTTTAAAGACGCAAACCTTGCCGACTACCTACTAGTAAGTGGCGAAAACCTAGCCCGCGTAATAGAGACAAACCTAAACCCCAAAAACATAACTGACCCAAACATAACCCCACGCACTCACGCGGACGTATTGAATGACCGCGGCACTCACAGGTACGTGTCGACTGGTCGCGGTGGTCGCGGGGACGGAGTAAATGACCACTATTTTACTACCACCCCAAGCCACCCAATCAAACGAAATTGTGCCGACCTAAATGTTATAACAGCCTACATCTACAGCATACTACTGCCCTATAAAAAATACTTCGACAGCCAGCAAATCACAAAAATAATACTAGGCTGCACGCACTACAGCCTAGTAAAACCCCAAATACAACAAGCAATAATATCTCTATCCGCCAAAGCAAACAAGTTGGGTCACGTGGACGTGTTCAGTGACCCAAAAATCCAAAACATACAACTGATAGACAACACAAAACAAATAGCCCACACACTATACAAAACATTGCTAACACAAACAAACCCGCAAATCACCCAACCACCAAAATTTGTATTCTCTAACCCAAACGAAAATATCCAAAAACTAGCCGAGAGTTTATTTAACAACTAAAATTATTTCAAAACTTCGATAATCAAAAAGCGGGTTTTAATGCATAAGGCTAAGCACTTGCCTCGTGTCTAAACTTGGGTTTAAGGCTAAGTTTAGCGCTAGAGACAA
Source organism: Bacillota bacterium (assembly GCA_009786825.1). Taxonomy (GTDB): domain Bacteria; phylum Bacillota; class Clostridia; order Christensenellales; family WQRI01; genus WQRI01. The sequence continues at coordinate 3,004 of WQRI01000035.1, read as the reverse complement.
TATAAAAGCGCAGTCGTCTACTATTTTGTCTATGTCTTTTGGCGTTACTATTAGTGTGCCTAGTGTGTTTGTAAGAATCTTTTTTGTAATTTGGTTTATCTGAGTTTCTGAGAGATTAATTTTTTCTGTTTGAGTTTGGTCTGCTATTTGAGATTGCCTTGTCTGAGTTTTATCTACTTGAGTTTGCCCAACTACACCAGCCCCCCCTGCACTACCACTCACTACACTAACACTATCAACACTATCAACCTTTAATTCTTCCAGCGCATCTTGCACTATTGTTTTTGCAGACACTACAAGCGGTACGCCTATCGCTATAACCGGCACGCCAAGCGTTTGCTTGTTTAAAAATTGCTTTTTAGTGCCTAGCGCCCCGCCCGGTTGTAAACCCGTATCGGTAATTTGAAAACTTGTTGCCAAACGACTTAAACTTCTAGAAGCCAAACTGTCTACCGCAATAATAACATCTGGCTTAACCTTATCCGCTATTCCCTTTATAATCTCGCCTGTCTCAATTCCATTCACGCCCATAACCCCCGGCGCAATAGAGCAAATCTCATTTGTAACAGCGCTCTGCCCACTACACATCGCACTCTCACTCTGCCCGCCACAAGTCGCACTCTCGCTCTGCTTGCCTCGCGCCGCACTCTCACTCTGCCCGTCTCGCACCACACCCCCACATTGCATACTAGCAAAAGCCTGCTGTTTAAGCAAATGCCTAGTAACAATAACACTATCGCTCACGCGCGGACCAAGCGCGTCTGCCGTCATATTCCTATTGCCTATACCGCAAACCAACACGCTAATCTGCCCCGCCCCACTCTTTTTCTTAAACTTAGCCCCAAGCACATTAGCAATCATCTCTTTTAAGGCGTCCGCAATAACCCCCGCCGTGTAAACCTGCATTTTTTGTATACGCTCTGTAACCGCCTTGCTATCCACAGTAACATAATTACCCTTTGCGCGCCTCAAAACTTTTGCCGCGCCATCACTCTTTATCTTAATAATCTCTTTGCTAATACCATAATCATACTGGCTACTGCTTTGCTCTATGCCACTAATAAAGCGCCCCGCACTATCCCGACAAAACTCGGCAGCCATATCGCTATAAAACTGAGCCTTCGCAAACGAATACTGCGCGCCAGCCTCTCGCCTATTCTTTTTGCGCTTACCGCCTAAGCCTTCTTTATTGCCAGACCTTTTAAACAAACTTATAAGCCATCTAAAAAACTTTCTCATTCAAATAGTTTTAGGAATTTTAACTAAACTTATGCTAAAACACTTGCATTATTTTTTTTGTTGTGATATAATTATACAGTTATATGTTTGTGAAATCAGAATTTACACTTCACTAATTTGAGACTAAAATCTGTATTTACATAAACACAATCTAAAAAATCTAAACCTAAAGGAATTATAATGGCTAAACAAGAAGAAGTAAAAAAGAAAAAAGCAAAATCTAACGAGCAAAAAAGGCTAGAGCAATCTAAGCGCAAAAACCTACGCAACAGAATGCGCAAGTCTAAACTTAACACTCAACTAAAAAAGTTTAACAACGCAATCATAGCAAGGGATACAAAACTAGCAGAAAGTTTGCTTCCTTTAACAATATCTCTTATAGACAAAACAGCAAAGCACGGCGTTTTACACAAAAATAACGCATCACGCAAAAAGTCTAGGGTTAACAGCCTACTTTACAAATTGCAAAACAACCTACTTCCTGTAAAAGTAGAAAAAATAACAAAGAAAGAACAAGCAAGGCGAGAGAGAGCAGCCAAAGAAGCAGAAGCAGCGGCGGCTACGCCAGAGCCAGCAATCAGAAAAACCAGAGCGCAACAACACGAAGCAAAAATTGAAGCAGGCTTAGCGGGCAGAGACGCAAGGCGCCAGTCAAGACAAGAAAAAGCAGACCGCAAAGAAGCAAAAAGACAAGAAAGAGCCGAAGCACGCATAAAAGCAAAAGAAGCAAAGAAAAAGAAATAAACAACCAAAAAAGCCGTACGGAATTTCCCGTACGGCTTTTTTGGTTGAATGAATAATGAATATTGAATAATGAATAATGGTTGCAACCCATTATATGCCCTTACGTTTGAACAGTTAGAAATAAGTGTTGGGTCACGGGGACGTCACGGGGACGTGTTCACTGACCCAAAATATTTGGTCAATCTAACTTTTTAAATGTCATTCTGAGCGAAGCGAAGAATCTAGGCGTAGCCGTGTTTTCGCTTCGCTAGACCCTTCACTACGTTCAGGGTGACAATACATAAGTACTCACATCAATCTTTCCCCGCGGTAGCGGTGTAACACTTGTTACTTGTTACTTGTTACTTGATAATTAGTTGTCTAAGCCCCACTCATCTATGTCTGATTTTCTGCGCGCTCTGATTTTGCTTTGTGCTATGTAGCCTGCTGTTCCTGCAGCCCCAACGCCTGCAACACCTAACGTACCTATGATTATGTTTCTAGCCAAATTGCTACTTCCATTTTCAGATGGTATGTGAGGTATATACCATACTGCGAAAAGAAGTAGAGTGTCTGCGCCGTTTTCGATATTTAGTAGATGTAATGGCAGTAGTAATTGCTCTGTTTCTGGGCAAGTTTGTAGAAGTTCGCCGTTACGTGATAGACTCCAGCCGTGGAATATTGCGCCGTAGATGTTTAGTTGTAGGTGTGGTAGGATAAATTCTAGGGCATATTGTAGGGTTATGTCGTAGTGGCTCATACGTGCCTGCCCGAAGTAGTGTTCGCATACCAGTATTATGCGCACGTAGCCTTCTTCTATTGTTGGTAGGTCTAGTATGCCGTCTTGGATTGAGCAAGATGCTGTTCCGCGCGTGACAAATATTGTGAATGTTGCGTAGAAAGTTGGGTCTATTATTGAAGTTGCTGTGATTGTTGCCGTGCCTACGCCGTATGGTAGTACGGTTACAAAGCCGTTTCTGTCTGTGATTTTGCTAAAGCCGTTGTCGCCGTTTTCATACTCGCTCTCGCTACCCGTGCCAAA
>WQRI01000034.1 GCA_009786825.1 Bacillota bacterium | reverse complement strand
GTAGTTTAGTGTTTAGTCTACCATTGAACAATAGTGCTAGTTTTCAAGTTTAAGAAAACTTGCGCTTTTTCAACCAATTTGTACATTGTAATTTGTAATTTGTAAACTGTACATTGTAATTTGATATTATTTTTTTAGTAATAATTAGGTAAATTTTACCTAACGGATAGTTACCATATTTATTCTGTTATAATGTGAGTGTGGAGTAACCAAATGGAATTTAGAATCAGACTTAAAGAGTTAAGGCAAGAAAAAAAAATGACGCAACAATCACTTGGTGAGACTATGGGTGTTGCGGGCTATACCATTAAAGACTGGGAGATAGGGCGGTGCGAGCCTAACATCAGACACATTATAGATTTAGCAAATTTTTTTGATATGTCTGCCGACTATTTATTGGGGAATTCCGACGACTATTATCACGAGGGTGGAAGCGGTAAGTTTTATTGCGTACTAGACAGCAAAAAAAGTTGTTGCTATGCAAAACAAAACTGCACCCAAAAAACAAGGAGAAAATTTATGGAAAAATTTGTTATATCTACGGACACAAATTCAGACTATCTAAAGTCTGAGTTTGAAGCAAAAAAATTATACTACGGAATTATCAAGCGCATACAAGATGGGGTAGAGTACGAGGACGTCTACGACAGCGAAGCCGAGTTTGATGCATTTTTTGAGAGCATCAAAAAGGGTGCGTTGCCAACAACTACGCAACTAAACCCTCACGAGTTTGAAGAGTTATTCACAAAAATGCTTAACGAAAACCCTAATAAAGATATTGTCCATATCGGAATATCTAGCGGGCTATCTAAAACGCACGAGAATGCAATTGCCGTAGCAAACCAAATGAATACAGAATTATCGGGCAGAAAAATCTATGTGATAGACAGTTTGGCGGCTAGTTCTGCGCTTAGAATGCTAGTAGACCTATTAATAGAAAAGAGAGACCAAGGCACTAGCGCTAAGGAAGCGGTCGAGTACATAGAGTATGTAAAGACGCGCCAGCACACGTGGGCTGTGATAGACGACTTGGGTCACTTAAAGCGTGGTGGCAGAATATCGGGCGCAAAGGCTATGATAGGCAAGTTGTTAGGCATAAAGCCAATTATCACAATAAACGCAAAAGGCAAACTTGCAATAGAAAGCAAGCCAAAGGGTAGCGCCAAAGCAATCTCTTACATCGTAAGCCAAATAGAAAAGCAAAGGGACGAGGGCGGCAGATACGACGATTACCCTATCTACTTAATTCATACTTCCGCAAAAGAAGCAGTTAAAAAACTGGAAGCAGAGATTAAAAACAAATATCCAAACAAGCAGGTATTAGTAACAAATATGGGACCAGTAGTAGGCACTCACGTAGGCGGCGGGCTTGTAGCCGTAGTATTTATAGGCAAAGAAAGACTAAATATAGACTAGGGGTTGTTTGCTGTGCAGCGCCTTGTGTAAATGTTTTTTGTGACCCGAACCCATTACAGTTTTTTAACGCGCGTAAATCTTTTTGTAAGCCGACAACCTTTTAGAGTTTTTGTCGCGTTTTAGAAAGCATAGTGCAAAAAACAAAAATGCTCACTATTTCATATTATGGGGATAGTGAGTATTTTTTTTGTTGCGGCGTTAATTGCGCTTGCTTGTAGCGTAGATTGTTTTGCTAGTGCTTTTGCTTATGGGGCGGACAGGGTGCGGATTCCTTTTTTTTCTGCACTAATTATTAATTTGGTGTGCTGTGTGGTTTTGGGTTTGGGCTTATTATTTGGGGCGTTTATCGGGCAGTATATAGATATAGAATACACAAAGTGGGCGGGCGCGTTTATCTTAGTTGCGCTTGGTTTAAGTAAAATAGTAAGCGGTTTGAAAAAGCCCGTAAGCATAAAAGCGGATATAGATAACAACAAAGTTATTACAAAGGGTGAGGCTACGCTTGTGTCTGCTGGCATATCGCTAGATGGTTTGGCTGTTGGGCTGTCTTTTGGGTTGGTCTCGCTTAGCGGGTTCGAGTTTTTTATAATAGTAGGTTTGGCATTTGTTGCGGGCGGCATCGCGCTTTATTTGGGTGGTAGAATAGGGCAAAACATTGCAAACAAAACAACGCTAAGGATAGGGTGGCTTGGCGGCGTTATGCTTATAGCGCTAGCGATAATGAATGTTGTTTTTTAATGTTAAATGTTTAATTTTAAATGTTAAATGCCTAAACTCATTAAATGCCGTACGTTTGAACAGCCAACATTTATACTTTAAGGCAGTTTGCAAATATTTGTCTGCGAAGCAGGTGAAACTAATTTAAAATTTAACACTTAAAATTTAACATTTTTAAGCCTTAGTGCATTCAGCACAACTGATACGGAAGAGAGTGCCATTGCGCCGGCTGCAATCATAGGGTTTAGCAGTGGTCCGCCGAATAGGTAAAGCACGCCCATAGCAATTGGTATACACAGCAAATTATATATAAACGCCCAGAACAAGTTAAACTTAATGTTGCGCATTGTGTGCTTAGATAGTTTTATGGCTTGCGGTATGCTGTTAAGGTCGCCCCGCATTATAACTATGTTAGCGCTCTCAATTGCAACATCTGTGCCAGAGCCTATAGCAATGCCAACATCTGCCCTTGTTAGTGCGGGCGCATCGTTAATGCCGTCCCCAACCATAATAGTTTTACCGCCCGCAATTTGCTTACCTTTTAGCCCCGCTTGACCCCCCTGAAGCCTTTTGATATGCTCTTCTTTTTGGTGTGGCAAAACTTCTGCATAAACATTAGTTATACCCGCTTGCAAGGCAATAGCCTTGGCGGTTTTTTTATTGTCGCCCGTAAGCATAACAGTCTTAATTTTCATAGCGTGCAAAGTGTCTATAGCGTTTTGGCTTGTTGGCTTTATAGTGTCTGCAACTGCAATAATGCCCACAAGTCGAGCGCCAAGCGCAATATACATAGGCGTTTTGCCCGCTTGTGAAAGGCTCTCAGCCGCATCTTTAAGCGCGCCCGTGTCTATATCATTTTCTGAAAGTAGCGCCACATTCCCTATAATAACACTTTGGCTGTTAACTTCAGCAATAACGCCCTTGCCAGTAATTGCTTTAAAGGTAGATGGCTCTGTAAACGTAATTTGCTGGGCTATAGCATAATTAACAATAGCCTTAGCCAGCGGGTGTTCTGACTTACGCTCTACAGACGCGGCTATCTCTAACAACTCGGTCTCTGTTAAGCCACTATCCCCCGCAACAATAATATCCGTTAAGTTAGGCTTACCCTCAGTTATTGTGCCGGTTTTATCCAGCGCGACAACTGCCGCCCCTGCGGCTAACTCTAAAGCGCTACCGCTTTTTATCAAAATGCCCTTAGTTGCCCCAAGCCCCGTGCCGACCATAATGCTTGTAGGCGTAGCCAAACCCAAAGCACACGGACAAGCAATAACAAGTATGGTTATAAAAATGCGCGCGGCAAACCACAACCCATAATCAGAAAAAACCCACCAAGCCAAGCCCGACAAAATAGCCAACACAATAACAGCCGGAACAAACCGCTCGCAAATTTTATCTACAAGTTTAGCAATCGGCGGCTTAGAGTTTTGCGCATCTTCTACCAATTTTATTATTTGCGATAGGGCAGTATCAGCGCCAACCTTTGTTGCCTTATATGTAATACTGCCGTTGTTGTTTATACTAGCGCCTATAATTGTGTCGCCCACAGTTTTACTAACGGGCATACTCTCGCCAGTAAGCATACTCTCATCAACACTCGTGTCCCCGCTTAACACAATGCCATCAACCGCAAACTTCTCGCCCGGTCTTACAAACAAAGTGTCCCCCACAACAATATCCTCTATTGCCACTTGCAAATGAAGCGTATCTCTTATAACAGTTGCGGTTTTTGGTGATAGCCCAATAAGTTTTTTTATAGCCTCGCCCGTTTTGCCCTTGGTTACAATCTCAAAATATTTGCCAAGCACAATAAGCGTTAGAATAACGCCCGTTACTTCAAAGTAAGGCTCGTAATGCCCGCTTAAAAAAACATTCGCAAATGTTAGATACAAACTGTAGATAAATGCTGCAGCCGTGCCTTTTGCAATAAGGCTATCCATATTTGGCGAGCGGTTTATTATAGCGCGCGTGCCTCTCACATAAATTGTCCAGTTAACCGCAACAATCGGTATAGTCAAAAAAAGTTGTATAAGCGCATTAGCCGCGGGGTGAGAATGCGGGTTAATACTGCTAGGCAAACTTCCGCCAAAAAGCTCTACCATCATAGGTCCCATACTTATTATAAAAAGCGGCGTAACAAACGCAGTAGAAATCAAAAACCTAAGCCATATTCCCCTAAGCGTATCAGCCTTTGTTTTTTGGCTCTCAATCTCAGCGCTCTGCTTACTTAAATTCTCGCTTAAAACCCGCGCCTTAAAGCCCAGTTTATGTACCGCATTAAATATATCTTGCTCTGATATAATAGCGCTATCAAACTCTACAAAAAAAGTCTCGCTAAGCAAATTAACACTAGCGCTAATCACCCCCGCACTACCATCAAGTTTCTTTTGTAACAAGGCGCTACACGAAGCACAAGTCATTCCGCTAACACCATAAGTCTTTAAAATAATCATATAACTATAATAGCACACAAACCGCGCGCTGTCAACTACTAGTCTATCACTTATTGCTTTTTGCTTGAAATTAAAGGTGTTAAGTATTGCATAAAAGTTAAAGCGGTTTTAAAAATAGTCCCCAAACGCTTGACAAATGTTTGTTAAAGTTATACAATGGTTGTATGAGTAAGAGATTGTTTGTTGGTGACAGCGGTGGGTGGGCTTTTGCGGTTAAGTTTATAAAAGGTTTATTAATTGGTAAAATAGCATTGTTTTCTACAATGCTATTTTTTGGTTGTGGGGTTGGTAATGGCGGATACAACAATGGCGGTGGTTATAATGGTGGCGGTAGTGGCGACAATGGTGGCTATTATAACAACGGAAATGAGTGTGGCAATTACATTTGTGATTGTGACACAAAAGTTGTAGAAAGGCAGAGACTGTTAGCACCTAGCGGTTTACAAGTTGTAGGTTTGTATTTGGTGTGGGCAAGGGTTGAGAATGCAAGCAAGTATAAGGTTTACATAAATGGTGTTATGTACGGCTATAAAGTTTACGATTGTTTGGGCTGTGCCAGTTTTAACACGAGTTTTGTACTGCCAAAATTTACAGCGCCGCGGGTTTATCAACTAAAGGTAAGGGCTTTGGGGGACAGCGATTATTTTAAAGACTCTTATTTTTCCGAGCCTATAAACCATTACGTAGGTACAACAGTTGGGTTAGTGTACAAAGCAATAAAGTCAAATGGCTATAACACCGGCATAATAGGTTTTGAAGTGTTTTTAGGGCAAGTAACAAGCACAAACATAATAATAGCACAATATTTTTGGGGCAAGCCCGTTATAAGTATTGGCAAAGAAGCGTTTGCTGGAAGCGCCGTAGATAGTGTGCTTATACCAAAAGGTGTAACAACCATAGCGGTTAACGCATTTTATGGTGTGGGCAACTTAGTGATAAAAGTATTGGGTCGTAAGAGTGCGCCGGCGGGTTGGCTTGTGGGTTGGAATGCAAGTAATCAAGTAATTTGGAATTATGGCGTAACACTACAAGTACAATACTTTGCAAGTGCGGGCGGTGCTGTAATAGGTTGCACCACTCAGACTGTGCAGTTCAGCACTAATGCCACTAAAGTAAAAGCGGTAGCAAACGAAGGATATAAGTTTGTTAAGTGGTGCGATGGCTATCTAAACTCTACAAGACAAGACAAAGACATTAGGTTTGATATAAGCGTAACAGCAATTTTCGAAAAAAGAACAATTACACTTACCCACAACTTTAACAATGGTTTTGCGCAAAACACAACCAAGCAAAACATTACAATAATTTTTAACCAACTAGCAAACGCACAGTTTGCCCTGCCATACAGTAACTATCACATTTTTAACGGCTGGTATCTAGATAGCGCCTTTTTAACCAAAGTAGCAGACAACCAAGGCAACGCAGTAACCCACGCAGAGATTATTTTTACATACGGCAAAGCCAACCTATACGCAAGGTGGACAGTAATAAACCAATACACATACACAATTTTAATGGTGTTTGTAACGCAGATAAATGCGGTTTTTACAACGGCAGACGGAACAGAAATTTATGTAAACTATGTAATGACAGACTTAGAAAAGCAAATTCTAGAACTTTTGGTTGTTAACTTTTCTAATTTTTTAAATGGTATGCTTTATGGTTTAGTTAATTTTGAAGTTTCAAGTTTTTTTACAACGGAAGTTATAACATACGAGAACATACGCCGAAGCATAGGGCTAAATCAAGATGGTTCGCACTTTATAAATCATATGCTGAACATACGCGATATTCCAGAATTAAGTGAAAGAGTGAACAATTATCAAAGCACAATAACAACATTTGGTATGAACGACTGGTATAGCCAATTACACCGCTTTGCAGGTATGGCAGGCGCTAGGCACGCAACAGTTCACTTAGAAAGTTTATTTAGGTGGTTTTTGTTTAGCGGTTTTCCGAAAGAAGAGTTGCTAGACCCTTTAAGCACACGCGCTCAAATACAATGGAATAGAACTCTGTATTTGTATACGCACGAGTTTATCCACACAATAGAGCAAAGGATAAGGCATAATTTATTAGAGTTACACGAGTGGGAGTCTTTCTATTCTCAACATATTTCGAATGATGGCTTTTTAACGCATCAAACTTTGGGGTTATACTTACGCTATCAAGCCACGTTAGATGGGGTAACTGTAGGGATACCCACTAGATATTGGCGCGGGGAGTATGTGAGAGTGGTTTTTCTGCCTATAAGTTCTACTGGTGGCTTTGGGGGCGGGAGCATTAGTGTTGACAGACCTAGGGCGTATGCGGTACGCGGAACAGTTTTCACAGCCACAGCCACACCATTAGGCGCGAACAGATTTGTAAAGTGGTCAGATGGAGTTACAACATCGACAAGAACTGTAATTGCTTATAAAAACACAACTTTATATGCCATATTTGAAAGAATTTGATAGTTTTTAATTAAAATTTTATATAAGAGTTAGTAAAAAAGTTACTAACTCGAGGAGGAAAATTTATGCAGAAAACAAATTTTTTTGCAAAAAGAAAAAGCACAGCGCTTTTAGTAATTGCGCTTATGCTTTTAACAACACTTGTAGTTGGCTTTACTTACAGAAGTAATGTAACTGCAAATGCTCAAGCTAATCAAGCAACTCACGAGCAATTCACTTTTGTGACTTTGGCGGGTACAACAAACGTTAGCGTAAGGCTAGCAGACAGAACAATTTCAAGGGCAGTAATACCGCAATACGTTTACATTAACAATGTAAGGCATACTGTAACTGAAATTGCGTCTACTGGCTTTGCGTCTGTTCCAAGCCTAAGGGAAGTAAGGCTTCCAAGCACAATCACAAGAATAGGCAATAACGCTTTTCAAAACAGCGCAAACCTAGAATCTATTACTTTGCCTGCTGTTAGAGAAATTGGTGCTAATGCATTTTCTATGAACCCAAGGCTGAGTTACATAGTTATACCAAAAACTGTTCAGACAGTAGGTGCAACAATACTAAGAAACAACACAACAAAAGTATATGTAAGGTCTGCAAGCATACCGAGTGGTTGGGTAGCAAGTTGGAATATAGGTGTTGGAACGGGGCGCCTAGCCTACACACTAAACAGCCAGTTTATGCACAGTTTAGACATAGAAATTGTTGAAAAGCCGGCAACGTTTGGTGCAAGGTCTGCAAGCATTATTGGTGGTATTGTTCAGTTTGGACAACCATTTTCAGACCCATTTTATAGAGACCACAATATTGTAATACCTGCAACTTACGGCGGATACAACATTATAGGTATAGAAGCAATGGCGTTTAGCGAAAGCCAATTTGCCACACTAACAATAGAAGCAGATTTAGATTCAAACAACCCAATTCCACTAGCAATAGGAAGCGAGGCTTTTGGGTTTGTTTACGGCAACAACATTGAAATTAAAAGAAATGTTGAATGGGCAGGGTGCATAGAACTTGGTTGGGATACACCAAACACACATCATTTTATGGGTGCTAATGTACAAACAATTGTTTTGCCACAAAGCATAACCAAATTACCAGAAGCAATATTCTTTGACTCAAGTGTAGAATATTTGCAATTTATTAATCTTACGACTATGCAAATTGCAAATACTACAGACGAAGTAGGTAATTTTATGGTTGTTTTGCCAAGTAGTTTAACTATAATAGAAGAAAATGCTTTTGGGCAAGTGTTAAACATTAGCCATTTAGTTATTCCGAATAGCGTGCAAACAGCAGGAGCATCTATTGTAGCAGGCTGGACTGCTACGCAAAATGTTCACTTATTTTTTGCTTATGGCGAGCGTCCGGCTGGCTGGTTGCAAGCTTGGGCTAGTGGTTCTAATGCAATTAAGCATTTTTATGTACCTACCATAACTTTTGTTAGTGTAACATTTACAACAGCACAAGCAGGAGTTTTAAACCCAAGCGCAAGCACTACTATAGAAGTAGAAGCGGGTACAAGGTTAAACGAAATAGCAAATGTTCCAGTACCTACATCTGCAAGCCATAACTTTACTGGATATTGGTTTATAAACTCAACTCGTACCACACAATTTTTGCCTAATACACAAATAACAAGTGAGTTAACACTTTTTGCAGGTTGGCAGATAATGCTTTTTGATGTTGTGTTTACAACGGCACAAAGTGGAGTTATAAACCCTATTCAAATTACTTCTGTAAGTGTACCGCACGGCACAAGGTTAAACGCTATAAACATACCAACGCCAACATCAGATAGCCATACTTTTACTGGTAGGTGGTATACAAATGCAGCCCGCACAACGCCTTTTTTACCAACACAACAAATCACAACCGACACAACCCTTTTTGCAGGCTGGACAGTAAAATACTTTAATATAACATTTATAACTGAAAAAATAGATGTTGTTAATCATTCGGATATTGATTGTATAAATGTGGCACACGGCACGCTACTTAGTAGTATAAGCGTACTGCCCCCAACATCCGACAGTCATATTTTTACTGGTAGGTGGTACATTGATGTTGCACGTAGTGTAAGATTTTTGCCGAGTCAGCAAATAACAGAAACCTTAACTTTATATGCAGGCTGGCAGATAAGAGTTTTCACAGTAACATTTGTAACAATACAAGCAGGGGTTATAGGTCCATCTTCGATTAGTCCTTTTACAAATGTAGGATTCGGTACGATGCTTAGTTCATTAAATATACCTACACCAACATCTACAAGCCACATTTTTTCTGGTAGGTGGTACACGAATTCAAATCGCACAACACAATTTTTACCTAGCAGTCAGATTGTAGGTACTATCACACTTTACGCAGGTTGGCAAATAAGGGTGTTTACTGTGTCATTTATAACAACTCAAGTGGGTGTTACAAATCCAACTCAAATTTTTCCTATCAATGTGGGCTTTGGTTCAACTCTTGCCTCAATAAATCCAACAAGACCAACATCATCAAATCAGATATTTATTGGAAGGTGGTACACAAATTCGGCTCGAACGATACAGTTTTTACCTACTCAGCAAATTACAAGCAATATTAGACTTTATGCAGGTTGGGGAAGGGCAATCACTTTAGTTTTTGAATGTCGCCACAATATATTCAGTTCCATACAAATTGCACAAGGCTACGATGGTTCTTTAATTATGCCATATTCTATTAAGTTTGGACATTGGTTTATGGGCTGGCAAGTAAGGAATACTAATATTGAATTCGCCGACCATCGCGGGCGTATACAGCCAGTCACTTGGAGTATTGTAGAAAGGCAAGGCTTGCTAAGTAATGGAATGCTTTTCTTAACATCTATGCACAACCCTAGGGAGTTTACAGTAAGTTTGTTTGTAGGTTATGGTAGGTTTCCAACTATTATGCCAGGAGAGAGAGTTATGATGATTGTAACTTTCGGTAGTCCTGCACCAAACTTTTTCGGCTGGGACCATCGCCCTGTAGAAATTCCAATTAGGCAAGGGTATGTCTTTGCTGGCTTTTGGACTGAACTTTCAGGTGGCACAATGAAATTAGATTCAACAATGCGCTCGCCTACAGTTTGGTATTACGACCACGTTGTGAGACTGTTTGCACGTTGGATAAGGGTTTAGCGGGGCAAAAGTTGATTTGGTTGTGTTCTTAGTTATAAATTTAGCCGTGTAAGTTAAAAGCATTGGGGTGCTTGACTTGCGCGGCTTTTTTTGTTTGAGATTTAATTTTATAAAACATTTGACAATGGGTTGTAAAAATTATATAATTAAAGCAATACAAATTTAATTATGGGTACGTAGGCTTTTGCTTGTGGCTTCTTTCGTGGCTTTTGAGTTGCTTGGTGAGTTGTGGCTTAATGGCTTTGGTTGGCTTGTGGCTGTGGTTTTGGGCTTAGTTTTAGTTTGCGTGTTTTAAAAGGAGGTTTACTTGTGGGTGAGATACTTAGAAAAGATATAGACGCTTTGTATAAGTGGCGTTTAGAGGATATTTACGAGAGTGAAGAGATTTGGGAGAGCGAGTTTGCTCAGCTTGAGGGGCTGCTTGTAGATATTACTAAGTTTAAGGGCAAGTTAAAGTCTAGAAAGGGGCTTTTAGATTATTTTAAAATGTACGATAGGATAAACTATTTGTTCGGGCGCGTTTATGTTTATTCTAATATGCGCCTGCACGAAGACTCATCTATTTCGCATTATCAAGAGCTTACAATGCGCGCGTCTAATATGATGTCTAAGTTGTCGCAGGCTGTTAGTTTTTTCACACCAGAGTTATCTGCCTTGCCAAAAGAAACGCTAGATAAGTTTTTGGCAGACCCAGAATTCGAGCCTTACAACCTAACAATTAAAGATGTTATTCGTAACAAGAAGTTTATATTATCGCATAAAGAAGAAGCGTTGCTTTCTAAAGTGAGCGCTTTTGGCGGCGGCTTTAAAGATATTTTCGAGATGGTAAACAGTTTAGAGTTAGACTTGCCAGAGACCACGTGGCTTGATGGCACAAAGCGTAAGTTAACGCACGGCTCTTACTCGCTGTTACAATCTACTTGTAAAGACCAAAATATTAGGCGCGAGGCGTTCCACAACTATATGGGCGCTTACAAAAAACTTCTTAACACGATAACGCTTATGTACTCGGGCAACGTTAAAAAGAATTGGTTTTATGCTAAGACGCGCGGGCATAAGTCGTGTTTGTCTAGCGCACTAAATGGTTCTAATGTTCCGGAAAGTGTATATAATAATTTAGTGGCTAGTGTTGACGCTAATGTGAAGTATATGCACAGATTTTTGCACTTACGTAAAAGGCTTTTGGGGCTAGAGAAAATGCACGGCTATGATACGGCTATCCCGATGATAGAGGGGGTAGAGTTAAAAATGCCGTATGATGAAGCATACGACCTTGTTGTTAAGTCGTTAGAGCCTTTGGGGGACGAGTACGTGAGTGTTGTAAAGCAGGCTAAAACGGGCGGGTGGATAGATGTTTACGAGAATGTGGGCAAGCGACCAGGCGCGTATCAATGGGGTCCGTACGGCACGCACCCATACATACTGCTAAACTATAAAGAGACTACGCGCGACATTTTTACTATTACGCACGAGTTAGGACACGCCCTGCACTCTTACTACTCAGACAACGCACAGCCAATATCAAAGCACAGTTACGAGATTTTTGTAGCCGAAGTAGCAAGCACAGTTAACGAAATTTTATTGATAAGGCATTTGTTAAGCACGACTACTGATGCGGGGCTTAAAAAATATCTGCTGTCGTACCTTATAGAGACTTTTAGAAGCACGCTTTTTACGCAGACTATGTTTGCAACGTTCGAGTTAGAAGCGCACACACTAGTCGAAAAAGATAAGCCGATATCCGAAAAGGCGCTAAGCGAAATTTACACAAGGCTTGTAAAAAAGTATAATGGCGATGCGGTAGAGTTTGATGAAGAAAGCGCTTTTGGTTGGGCTAGAATACCGCATTTTTACAGGGCGTTTTATGTTTATCAGTATGCAACGGGCATAATAAGCGCGGTGAGTATAGCGGATGCGATTTTGAAAGATGCAGACGATGTTAAAAGCGGTAAGGCAAAAACAAACAAGGCTCTAGAGCGTTTTAAAAAGTTTTTGGCTACAGGCGGGTCTGACTACCCGGTAGAGTTACTTAAAAACGCAGGTGTAGACCTAACAAAAAAAGCACCATTCGACGCCGCGTTTAAAGTACTAAAAGAAGCGGTGGAAGAGTTAGAGAAGTTATGTGAGTAAAGGTAGTGTAAAGTGTAAAATGTAAAGTGTAAAGTGGTTTCGCCGCTGGCGCGGGCAAAGTGTGTTTTGCAAAATTGCGTACACATACAAATTGCAGACTGTTAAAAAGTAAATGTAATTAATGAGTTTAATCACTTTACACTTTACAATCTACACTTTACAATTGAAAAAATTATGTTTAAAAATTTTATTAGATTTAAAAAATTTAGCAAGTTGTTTTTGTTAAAACTTTGTGTGGCGGTGGTTTTTCTTTTTACGGGTTGCGGAACGGTTACATACACATACATTGCGTTTATGGACGGGCGGGTGGCTGAGATTGTAGACATAGAGTTTGATAGCGGGGTTGTTAATTCGCCGCGCCGTTTGCAAGAGGCTAGGGCAATTGTTATGCTAGAGGCTGGTCAGTTTGCAAAACAAAAAGGGGTAGACTTTACTTTTGCAACAAACCCCAACAATCCGCACTCTATTTCTGTGCTGTTTATTTTTGAGAGTGCCAAGCAATTTGAAGAGATTAGGGGCGTGAAGTTTGGTAGCGTAAGCAAAAGCGGGGGCTTCTTTTTTAACACGCACTATCTGTTTAAAGATGTGCAGAATGTGTTTTATCAAAACAGAGAGTTGATAGAATATCTAAACGCAAAGCACGCGTGCTGTCATAAAAACATTTATAACTTTACGCTTATACAGCAAATTGCCACATCAAACACGATTATACAAAGCAACGCAAGCGATATAGAGTTTGATAGGGCAAGCGGCACAATATTGCACAAGTGGTTTATAAGCGCGGGAGAGGGCGGCGCTATAACAGACACTATGCGCATAAATATGTTTATCACAAACCCCAACACGCGCAACTGGTACGCCCTAGCACTCGGGCTAACCTTAGCGCTTAAGTTGGTCGGGCTAGTAATATACAGACACAAATTCAGGGAGCAGTAAAATGCTTCCTTTTTTTATTGTATGAATTATTGCGAAGCGGAATAGAAATTCGTTATGATATGACTTTGTTTGTTGGCTGGCAGTAGGGTTAAAGAGTTGAAAAAAAACTGAAAAAAATTAAAAAAATTTTTAAAAAAACCACAGATTTTTGGCTGTGAATTGTTACAATAATAGGGGAGAAAAAAAAGATGGATACGAACAAGCAAATTGGCATACATTTATTGGCTTATAAAAATGGCGATAGTAGTGCGCTTGAAGCACTTATGCTTTTAGCGTACAAAGATTTATTCCGCCTATCCCTTGGCTATGTAAAATGCAAAATGCTTGCAGAGGATATTGTTAGCGAGACGTTTGTCAGCCTTATACAAAAAATACACACAATTAAAAACGAGCAAAACCTAGCAGGCTTTTTGCGCACAATTGTTATAAACAAAAGCCTAAACCTTATAAAAAGGCGAAAGTTTGAGACGCAACCAGACGAGAAACAAGGCGATGTTTTTTCAGACACCACAAAATATTCTTTTAGTGGCAGACAAATAGAAAAAGATTTTGTAGTAAGAGAAATTCTGCAAAATTTGGACGAGCCTAAGCGCAAAGTGCTACTGCTTTGGAGTTACGGACACACCCTTACCGAGATTGTAGACATAACGGGCAACACAATAAACCAAGTAAGGCTTCTACTAGAAAAAGCGAAACAAAACTTTGTAGCAGAGTATGAGAGTAATTACTAGCGCATTAACACAAACAAAAACTTGCTAGCGCAAAACAACTTAACATTTAACATTTAGCATTTAACATTATATAAGCGGGGGTAGAAAAAATTATGAATGAAGAAAAATTAAAACAAATTATTAAAGGCGGGGCAGAATCTGCGTACGAGAAAGGCGCAGAAGTCCCAGATATGAGCGCAAAAATAAAGCAACTAGCAAAAAGCGCAACTGAGATTGCCATAAGTAAAGACACAAATACAAGTATTTATTCTTTGCAATCTGTAAGCACGCACAAACAAACCTATCAACACAACTACAATAACAATGTGCAACAACCAAAAGTAAGTCAAGCGCCATACACTGACAACTCTAACACGGGAATGAATTCTTTAAAAAACCGCTTTATAGCGCTTGCAACGGCCGCCGCAATAATACTAACTATAAGCCTATCAGTATTTATACCCCTAGCGCTAAATGGCGGTGGTGGCGGGAATGGCACACTACCGGGCTTGCCGGCTTTTGTAAGGCCCATAAACCCAGATGGCTCTTTAAACCTTGGTGCATTCAGACGTAACTTAACGGCAGAGGAAGCAGTAACAATTGCTACAAACTGGCAACAACTTGTTGCGGGTGAATCCTCACCAGAATCTGTGGGTGTTCAGCAAGCAGACGCTATAAAGCCAATTGCTACTAGTGCCGAGCAAAATATCAGTTTTATACCAAACAGATTTTCTCACTTAGGAGCATTTAGAGCAACCGACAGCGTTATACGCAGTGGAGCGAATCATTATTCTGAAGAGGAGCTTAACATTCTAACAGACGGTGTTAACGGACACGTACAACAACATCGTTATTCGAAATGGAATGATGGCATTAGTTCAACTTCAACTTTTGATAGAACTTTATATTTATATGGTGGGGTAGAGTATGAAATTGCTACAAGCCACATATACGGCGTAGACGAGCCTAGGAAGTATGTTGTTTTTGGAATGTGGAACTCATTAACAATTTTTGGTATTTATGAGTTAGATTTTAATATGCTTGAATACCTAACTTTAAACGACCCTTTCGTAGATAACTTTTACGTTACAAGAAGGCAGTATGAAAATGGTTCGAGAATAGTATTTAGTTGGCAGGGGCGTCGTCCAATATATTTCTACGATCAAATAGTGGATTGGGAACAATATAAGTCGGAAGTTGATTTTGTTTTTGATAGCGAAGGAAGGCTGACAAGGTTCGTTAACAACAGATTATGGGAGACATTCGACGGGTTCGATGAGAGAGAGATGCTAGTTTTTTGGGGTGAAGAGGTAGATGTTCCTACGCCAGCAGATATAACTCAGTTTGTTAAACCACCAGCAAATTTTGATGCAGGTGGGTGGCATTTACAAATATCAAATATTGAGCCTTGGGAGTTTTTAAAAAGTTTTAGTTGGATGACAGGAGCAATACCACCACAAAAAGAGATAACATTTAATGTAGGGCAAATGATAAGCATTACATCTTTAAATTATTATCATATGTGGGATGGCAATAATTTGAGTGGTCACATTTCTTGGGCGCGTACAACTTATAAGATTGATAATACAAGTATTGTAAGGCAGTTAAATTTAGGTGACTATAATAGTGCCACTTTAGAATTAATTGCGGTGGGTACATTCACAATAACATTTACAAGTATTTTAAACCCAAACGTTAACGCATCTATTATAATTACAGTCGTTTAATTTGTTGACACTTTAATACACTTGACTTTTTTGCTAAATTATTATATAATCTAAAGTGTTAACCAAAAATAAATTAGGTTAGCAAGGGGGATATTACAATGAACAAAATGAGAAAACTATTATCAGTTTTGACTATTATTGCTTTAGTTGTTACTACTGCATTCGCGCTTGTTGGGTGTCGTGCAGATAATGGTTCTTACAATTACGTTCCGGACGACACGATAAACATTCATACAGTACCACTAGGGATAGCATTAAGCGAAAACCCAACTCAAGAACAGTCTAGACTAACGTTGAACATTGGCGATACAGAGACATTAATTTTAAGTAATGCAGCATTTCATAACCACGGGGATGTAGTGTGGAGCGTAAATAATGCTAGCATAGCGACTGTTGAAAGGCAGCCACTAACTTTTTTTAGAAACGCAAGGGTAAGTGCAATTAGTTATGGTAGGGCTGTTGTAACGGCAACAGTAAATAACGCAGTTAACACAGCCGTTATGGCAGTACTAAGTATAGAGATTGTGGTTAGGTTGCCTGCTGTGCCACCGCCACCACCACCGCCACCACCACCAC
>WQRI01000033.1 GCA_009786825.1 Bacillota bacterium | reverse complement strand
GAAAGAGAAATTGTGTTTAGTAAGTTGCCGTTTGCGTTTATAAGCATAATCGTAAACTCGCCACTAGCGCCCTCACAACCGCACGATATGCAAGGCTCGGTCGGCTCTGTTGGCTCACACTTGCAAGGCTCGTATGGGTAATAAGGGCAAACTGGCTCAGTAGGCTCACACTTACAAGGCTCGTAAGGGTAGTAAGGACACTCTACAGGCTCTGTGCCACACCCGCACGCAATGCACGGGGCAGTTTCGCCGTCCGCAGTTTGTGTAGTTGCTAGCGCCTTTGAAGTATGCCCAGCAATACCTAAACTGTTTACAGCCCTAACCTTGAAAGTGTATAGCACGCCGCCCTCTAAGTCTACAAATGTGTGTAGGCTGCTTGTCATAGCGATTACCCAAGTCTCGCCACTATCACTCGACACTTCGTGGCGAATAATAGCAAGCCCGTTAGCCTCAGCGCTTGTAACCGCTGTCCACCTAAGTACTACTAACTCTGGTCCTGCTACTGCGATAAAGTCTGCAGGTGCAGCCGCAAGCGTACCTTCCGGTGTTGCACGCGCTATGTTAGATGCTTGAGAAGCCCCCTCTATGTTAACAGCCCTTACTATGAACGATAACTCTACACCAATTTGCGCCGCGTTTGCTTGAAAGCGGTGAGAAGTTGCGCTTTGTGTAGTAGTCCACGATGTGCCGCCGTTTATAGAAAACTCGTGTCTTGTAATAGGCGTGTTGCCGTTGTTAGTTGGTGCAGTCCACGCTAAGTCTACGCGCCCTAAGTCATCTGCAACTGCAGTTAGGTTTGTTGGGCTAGACGGCGGAAAAAATGCTATGAAGTTACGTGCAGAAATTCTGTTGTTAGCAATCTCTGTGCTGCTTCCGCTAACGAAGTGACGCGCAGAAGTAGCCGCTGTGTTAACTGTTAGTCCGCTCTCGCCCGCGTTTATTGTAGGGAAGCGAAGCGTACCGATGTTATATAAATGACCCGCAACGTTAACCGCGTTTTGAGATGATACACTTAAAACAATTATACCCGCCCCAACGTTAGTACCCTCGGCACTTATTTGGTTTGTTGGGAATATTGTGTTGCCAACATAAGTTTGTGGCGTAAGCGTAAGTGGAAGTACTGCCGGGTTAAAGTTTATTACAATACGCATATTGTTTGTTGGGTTGTTGAAGCGCGCCCAAACCTGAACATCTTTAGAGTTAGCAGTAACGTTTCTGCCGACTAACTGAAAGGCTACATCTTCATCTGCGCTTAGTCTATAGTTGCTAAGCGTGATATTAGCGTTTGTAGACGCCTGAGCTATGTAATTGCCACCAGCAACAATGCTTGTAAGTGACGCAATCATTATCAATGCGCCTGCAACAAGCGCGCACGATAACATCTTTATTTTAGATTTTAATTTGTTTCTCATAATTTATTCTCCTTATATTAGTGGCTTTAACAAAAGCCCTTTTTGTTTTTATTTAGATTTTTTGATTTTTTTGAATTTACCGAGTTTGGTTTATCGTTTTAGTCTTGTTGTCTAAGAAACAGTCCGCTAAACAAGTTGAAAGTATCAAAGAAGTTGTCGTGCATATAGATGTATGCTACATCGCTTATGTTTACAATGCCATCTCTGTTGATGTCTGCCGCTAGTAAGAATGCACCAGCAAGCTCGAACGAGTCAAAGAAGTTGTCGTGCATATAAATGTATGCAACATCACTTACGTTTACAATGCCATCGCCATTCGTGTCGCCCGCAAGCACCAACACAACCTTGTCTAACACATTATCGCCATCTACTAACTTTATCGTTATGCCCGTTGCAACATTTGTCGCACCCAAAGCCGTTATAACTTGTCCATCATTTCCAACCACAACAATATGCTCAAGCTCCACCGCAAACTGCGTAAGCAACAACGCCAAACTATTACCCGCCGCCAAGTTAATCAAATACCTAACATAATCTACCTCTATAATCTCTAACCACACTCCAAAACGACTCTCGCAAAGCTCTAAAACTAGTGGCTTTGGCACAGCCACAACCTTAAACGTTGTAGCACCGCCCAAAAACTGTAGCAGACCTACGTGTGTAATTCGCGTGTTTGTGCCGTAAATTACCCAGTTAAAAGGCTGCCCCGCTATATCAGTTGGAAGCGCAAAAGCATTAAGCGCGATTTCTGTTAGTGATAGACCTTGGCTTTTAGTCTCGCCATCTACGCCCATATAAAGCGTAACTTCATCTACAAAGTCTGTTAAAAATACAGCAGTCAGAACAATAGATATACGCTGAAGAAGACCTGTGCGCCAGTAGTTGTCGTGCGAAAAACTTGTAAAGTGGTCTCTTGTAATTATTTGATGCTCTAGACTGTTAAACATATCTCCAAACGCGTAATTATGCTCGCTACCAGAACTCCATAAAGTACGCCCATCATTAGCAAGCCACTGCCAGTGACTAAAACTAGGAGTGGTTGCTATAAACGGCATAAATAATTCACCATCTCTCACAAAGCAAAATACTTCTTCGCCCGCGCTTACAATTGTTATGCTATCAAACGTATTTCTTATCGGATTGTGAAAAGTTAAGATAAATTCGTTTTGCCTATCTACAAAGGCTTCATCGATAACTGCTGTTAAAAAAAGTGTTCTGCCACTCTCAATAATGCTAGCCCACGTTGGTCTAGCAGACCAATTCCAACCCCAATAAAATAAGCCCGAGTGGTTTTGTAATAAAAAGCTATGATGCCCCCTATAGTCGCGATATGTCCAAACGTCCCAACCTGCAAAGCCTTCGTGCGTCTCTGCCTCCAAAACAAAGCGCTCTAAACTAGCCGACCTTGCAAAAATATCTGACAGATAAAACTCTGCATTCGAATTTAGATTACTTCCTAAACTTACCGGAAAACTAAAAACATAAGCATTGCCTAGCACGCCGCCCCTTGGGTTGTTTATAACTATGTTTATTAAATCACTATTTGTTGGCGTATCCTGCTCTACAACTGTTATAGTTATAGTGTCGTATATACTTCTATCTCTTTGATAGAAAACCGTTAAAGTAGCCGTCCCCGCTGAACGCGCCGTTACAGTACCGCTCCAAGAGTAAACACTAAAAACATCAGGGTCAGAACTCTCCCACGTAACAGAGCGCCAAACGTTTATACTTGCTGTATTAGCCCACGTAAAAGTGCTTGTGAAGTGGCGTGTTGGCGCAAACAACATATCGCTAAAAAGCGTGATTGTTTTGTCTGTGTCTGAATTTGCTACTATTGATATGCTTAGCCAAGGCTCTGGCGCTATGTAATAAACTATGTTGCTCATAACCGAGTCTGCGAATGCTGGGTGAGTTGTTCTTAGCCTTACAAGTATTTCGTTTAAGCCCACCGGAAAAGAGCGGTCGTTTAAATTTATAGTTATTAACTGGCCGTTTCCACTCGCTTGCAAATTATGAGTAAAAACGCGAACGGGTGAGCCGTTTTGCATTCTGTATACATCTGCAAAAGCAGAATGATTTCTATCCCCTACATATTGTATAAAAGAAAGTGTTGGCCCTTCAATAGATATAACCGCCGCAGGTAGTGGTACTCTAACTCTGTTGTATAACACGTGGTTACTTTCAAAAGAATCTAAGTATCCGCTTCCCCTTAAACTTATTGATATATAGTGTTCGCCTACTGGTATGTTTCGCCCCGATATACTGTAAGTGTGAGAGCCATCTTCTCTAACTTCAACGCTCCACGCAGTAGGGGCCGCAACAGTAACACGCGCACCTCCACCCACAGGTGTTCTAAAAATGTTAGGGGCTGGAAAAACTGTAGAACCAATTGGTCTATCCCATATAATTGTGCTGCCTTCCATTCTTATCTCTGGTGTCTCTAGCCTTGGTTGTGGTGGCGCAACAACTGGCTCTCTAAATACTTTTTCGTATACAACCACATTGCTTCTTAAAGAGCGCTCGGTAAAAGTAGGCTCGTGTCCTACAAGGTACATAAAAACGCTAACATAGCCATGCGGCAAGTTTCTCCAATTGTTTCTGCCAGACATAGTAAAAGAAGAGTATCCCGTTGCTTCGTTTGTAAAAAAACCAAGCCCCCAACTCTCTAGCCTTGAGGGTTGCTCTGCCCCCTCCGCTTGTATGTAGACAAAAATTTGCGAAACCCCTTCCATTCTTTGCCAATAAATTACTTCGTTCCGAATTGTAATTTGAGGTGATGGTATTTGAAAAGGCGTAAAATAATAAGCGACACTATTACTGATATCAGAATCAGCAAAGCGCTCGCTCCAGTTAGTTAATACTATAGCAAATAAATTCTCACCCTCGTTATTTCTTAAGTTCCACCTAAACTCGTGCGTTTCTATAAAAGAATAGCCGTCTCTGTTGTTAAATGTAAAAGTAGTTACGCGATTAAGTTCGCTTGCGCTCGGGCTTTGGTGGTAGATATGCGCTTGCAAAGCGTAAGGCACTTGTTGCCACTTCAGCAAGCCCCCGTAAATGAAAATTTCCGGCGTCTTTAACTGCTGTATGTTTGTGTAACTCTCACCCCCATAGTTATCAGTTGCGCACGCCCGCTCCTCCATATTGCTACTAAAATAAACAACCCCTAATATACCAACTACTGTAAGCGCTAGCCCAAGCGTTAAAGCCACAAGCCGCCTAAGTCGTGTCTCAAGAATTGCCCTAAAAAATTGTTGTTTCCCCATAAATTTTCCCCCCTTTTCGTATTGCCCAAAAGCAATACATTTTTTGTACTGCTACATAAGTCAATACATTTTCGTACTGCCCAAAAGCAATGCATTTTTCATACTGCCACATATTAAAGTCAACACCTTTTTCGTACACCCCATATGCAAGCAATACCCTTTTTTAAGCCTACGTAACAATTATTCCGCAAGTCGCCAACTTTGCGAAAAATATGTTAATATTGTTAACTATATTTTAACACAAAATTAAAAAATACGCAACCCTTTTTGCGTATTTTCTTAAAAAACTTTTTGAAATTAATTTTTCTTTTTTTAGCGTATGCTTAAAGCCATTCGCTTTTCACCCCGAATATTTAGTGAGTATCTACATTATGCGACTCGCTTAAATCGAACTCTATTCGCAAAGTAGCACCCAAGCCTTTTGCAATTTTATGAAGCATTGCAACAGTTGGGCTATTCTTACCACTTTCTAGCCTGCTAATATTACTTTGCCTTATCCCCGTTCGCTCTGCTAATTCTTCTTGTGAGATGTTTAAATTTTCTCTGGTCTCTAAAAGTTTGTAAGCAATATCTAACTCTGCAACAGCCCTTTCATATTCTGCCTTAAACTCGGGGCATTTTAATAATTCTTCTCTATGTTTTTGAAAATTTGTCATACCTTTAACCTCCTTATGTAATCGTCTCTATATTTTTTTGCTTTCTCAATTTCTTTTCGTGGCGTCTTTTGAGTTTTCTTTATAAAACCATTTGTAAGTATAATTTTTTTACCAACTTGAAAAAAATATAGTATCCTTGCAATATTAGACGAGTGCTTAATTCTAAGTTCTAATATTCCATCTTCTAAATAATCGGAATACGGCAAGCGTATGTTGTTGCCTTCTTGCTCTAGTCTTTCTAACAAGGCGATTGCTTCCGCCTTTAGTTTTATATCTAATTCTTGGTTGATAAAAACCTTTACCGGCTTTTCGCCATTTTCTTTTTCATAATATTCTATTTGCCACATATTTAACCCTCTGTTCTATTATATATCAAATAAGGAATAAAGTCAACAGTTTGGGTAAAAAAATTTTCGGGATAATTGTGTTTGTGGTGGAATAAGTTATATATATGGACAAGTTAGTTAGATTTTTTTGTTTTAGGCGCGTTGTTGTTTTTTTGCTTATAGGCGTTACTCTTGTGGCTTTTACGGGCGTGTTTTTTGCTTTTAGATATGCTTTTAGTAAGGACGAACTTAGTAGGCTCTCACGCAACTTTTCTACTTACACAATTGTTGCCGAGTATAACCCTATTGCAAGAACAGTTACCGCGCGCCAAACCATAGACTATATAAACAACAGCGGGTTCGATATCCAAACGCTTTACATCAACCTTTTCGCACACGCATTCAGAAACGGCGCACACCACAGACCCGTAAACGACCAAGACTTAATAAGGGCATTTCCAAACGGGCTGAGTTTTGGCGAGTTTGAAATTCACCGCGTTCGCGTAAACAGACGCGCCAAAAACTTCACTATCGGTAAAACAGAAGCCGACACCCAAAACTACACCAACTACGAAAACGCCCTTATAATACCCCTAGTCGCGCCAATTAAAAGCCGTGCGCGCGCAAGTATAGAACTAGAGTGGACACTTCAACTAGCCAACGTACTACACAGAACCGGCTATTCGTGCCGCGTAGTAAACCTAGGCAACTGGCACCCCCGCGTTGCCGTATACGAAAACGGCAGCCCCGTTATATTCCCCTACTATTCTACGGGCGACCCGTTTTTTGTAGAAAGCGCAAACTTCAACGTGAGCCTTACCTTACCCGCAGAGTATGTCGTGGCCTCTAGCGGTATCGTAACAAACACAAGAAAGCGCGGCGGGCAAAAAACCCACACATTCTCAGCGCTTATAATAAGAGAATTCGCGCTTGTAATGTCACAGCAATTCGACATCATCTCAGCCAAAAGCGGTAACACTACAGTAAACTTTTTCCACTTTTCAAACCCGACAAGCTCTAATATGGACGCGGGCAACACCCGAGATGTAACTAAATCGCTAAACATCGGCGTAGAAGCCTTGCAAACTTTCAACCGCCTTTTCGGCGCATACCCCTACCGCGTTTTAAACATTGTCGAGACAGACTTTTTACACGGCGGAATGGAATACTCGTCACTCATAATGATAGCCGCCCACATAGGGGACCAAGAAGAGTTTGATAGAGTGATTGTTCACGAGATTGCTCACCAATGGTGGTACAGCCTTGTGCATAACTGCCAAATCAGAGAGTCGTGGCTCGACGAGGGGCTGTCTGAGTACGCCACAATTCTATTCTATCAAAAAAACCCGCGCCACAATATTACGCGGGAAGAACAACTAAACCACCTAAACAACGTGTTCAACCTATATCTACGACTGCAAGTAGACTTTTTTGGCTACGCCAACCCGCGCGTAGACAGACACCTGCGCGACTTCCGCTCAGACTTCGAGTACTTCCAACTAGCATACATTCGCGCGGGGCTAATCTTTGCATTTATACGAGATGTCGTGGGCGATACCAACTTCTTTAACGCCCTAACCCACTTCCACCTAAACAACCAATTCGGCATAGTCACAAAACACCACCTTCTAGAAGCCTTCCGCATAGCCGCCAACCTCTGCATAGCCGCCATTCTAACAGCCAAACTAAAAGGCGCAGAAATCCACCCCGACCTGCTAGGCAGTAGACCAGAAAGGGACAAGTAAAACGGCATCATAACATTTTCACGCTCATTTGCTTTGGCACTTAGGGATAAACAAAAAGGGCAGGTTGCCAACCCACCCTACAAACTGTACTGAAATAAAATTTGAAAAACATAAAACAATAACAACATAAAGAATATTACAAATGCGAAACTTTATATTTGCTTTCGCCATTTTTCCTAACAATAATTCCATTACGGCTGCCTTTTTCTATCAAGAATCTATCTATCTCTAATCTTACATCTGAATCAAAACTATCTAAAATAGGCATAAAATTCACTACATTTCTCAATTCTAGCACACCGTTGCTATCATTTATCTTTGACCTATCTAAAGATATTGAATTTTCAAGAAAATACGCAGATAGCAAACTAAGCAACTCCATCGAAAAACTTTTAGAAGTATCAAATGAAAATGTATACCCTGACAATGAATAAATGTTTCTACCACCTATATCAGTAGAATTTTCTTTTTTAAACACATAAAAAGATATGCCCTTTCCGATATGCTTTCTAATGTATATATGTTTGTTTTCCAAAAAAGCCATCTTGTCTTTATCAAAGTTATTGTATTCGCTATTTAAAATTTTTATAGTTTCTGCACACAAATTTTTATTTGTATAAATCCACCTATAATCTTTGTAAAATGTTCTTGAATAATATAGTGGCGATACAACAATTTCCATCATCACACTACTCCTATTTATTTTTTTAGGCTAATTACTTTATTGAATTCATCATTATATTTCTTTAAATTGACATTAGCATAGTAACTCTCTTCTAATCTTTGTTTTAGCGTCGCTAGGTTTATCGCCCCTTTGCTTTTGTAGAATAACCTATCAATTAGAACCTTTAAACCATTATTGAGTTTTTTATCTTGTTCTGCTATTAAATCACTCAATTTTGCAAAATCAATAAAGGCACTACGTGAGGCTATCAATGCCGATTCTGCAAGTAAAGACACAATATTTACCGGCAAATGCGCATCTCCAGTAGGTTGATTAGTTACTCTTAGCGCTTGAGAACCATCTTCTATAATTGTATTAGTAATTGTAGTATTAACATTACCTTGCCCTAAAATACCTAATTCTACAACTTTCCAGTCTGGTGAGTTGCCCGTTCCGCCAAAATTGTTAAACAAGTTCCTAGCACTACTTTTTAATGCACATAAGCTCACATCTCTCAAAGTACTTGCATCTGTTTTTGTTAATGCTATTATTACCGATAATTCTTTTCCTACTGTCGACAACTTTTGTTTGGTCATTTCTAAAATCGCAGTTATTTGCCTTACTCCCAATCTAGCACGGGCTGTTACTATATTTGACTTAAATCTGTTCAACAATATTGCATCTACAAAAACTATTAAGACATCTGTCATAAGCAATTCAGCAGCCACTATTTTAGTCTCCTCATCGTTGCTACGCTCAGCAATATTTTGCAATATTCCACCCCTATAATCTATGAAAGAAAAGTCTATGATATGATTGTTATTATGTAGCAATGACAAATCCAATACTGTGGTACTCCCGATTTCTTCAGTTGTTGCAGTGGCATCTGGGAATTTATTTCTAGTGTATATGTGGTCAATCCTTGCAAGCAACTCGTGAATTACTGGCTCCGAGCCATTAGCTGCACGAACCTCAAAACCCTCAACTCTTTGATTAAATAAGTGAGAAAGCATAGTTCCTAAATAACTTGTTTTTCCGCTATTAGTATAGCCCAACATTGATATTTTCATTTTCCATCTCCTTTTGAATTACATTTTTTTTAAATATTTGAAGATTAATATTAGTGATACAATATGCGAGATAATTGATAAGATTGTGGCAATTGCGGTCTCCCACAGAAAAAAATCAAGCAAAAGTACTACAATTGCAACAGCAATAACAATTATAGCTAGCCAATGAATTATTCTCAATTTTCTTTCGTTGTCTACAGTAATTTCTGTTGGTGTTTTTTCTTTTTCTGGATATGGCGCCATAATGTCCTCCTCCGAACTTTATAAATATTTTTCTCATTTTGTTTATATTTTACTTGGTTTACATTTTTTCTTATGCTTTAAATTTCGTAAATCGTAACAGTTGCTGAACCACCATTTTTAAAAAATTCATCACTTTGAACCTTAAATTTTTTAAAGTTTGTTTCATTGTTTTGATTTTCATAATTTATATACAGGTCTTTTTGGGCAACTTCATTCGCAATTTGTGTAGCGAACCACGATAGGCTATTGTCTAAAGGCTTTTTGTTAGCCACAACTGTTTCGCCAATGTTAAATTGTGTCCAGTTTTTAATAAACTCGTAAATATTGCTTGAAATGTCTCTATTGGTTAGAAATGGCAATTCTTGCATAGAAATTAGACTACCAAAATCTTTATAAAGATAGCGAAACATCTCATAGCATTCAGGGTGGTATCGCCAATGCCCGCAACCTAAATGCCCAAAACCATTTTGGTCACGCTGAGCAGTTAGTTTAATTAAGTCTTCATACTTAATATTTCTGTTTTCTGCCACTTTACCAGTTTGCGTTGCTCTTATAATTCTTGAGTTTGCTAAAAACATATCACCACTTGTTTTGAATAAGCCATAATGCCCTAAAGAGCCAAAAGTGTTTGCTAGTGTAATGCCACACTTATGACAATATTTAATATTGTCTGGCGTACAACGCTTATAGCAATCTTTTGGTTTGTTCAAACCACATTTGCAAATGCGCTCACAATTGCCAAACAAACCAGACTTGCATTCAAAAGTTGGAAAGTTAGTCAACAAGTATAATTGATTTTGGTCAATAGTCCATTTATTTGTTTTGTCTTTTTTGTTTTGAACAAATGCAATCTTTTGAAATAAAACTTGATTATCTTTTGAAGCGATTGAAATAATAAGTGTATCGCCTAATTCCTTTAGTATGTAGTCTTTATTGATAGGGCTATAAAAAACTACTCCTGAGCCACTTTTTTTACTAGTTGCACCGTGGATATTTTTAGCATAGAGTTTTGCATTGCCAATTTGTTTGTTGTGAACTTGACTGACTAGGGCCTTAATCATTGCTAATTCATCTTGGTTGTTTAGTGCTAGTGCCTTATAAACACTTTCGGCTAAAAAGTTTTGTTGCTTTTTGAAATCATTGTTTGTCAAAATATCGCTTGCAAGTTTTTTTACAAATTCGTACATACCTAATTCCTCTAAATTTTTAGTTGATTTAATTAAAAACCAATTCTTTCTAAAGATGCCTTTCCTTTTATAATGTCTTCTACTTTGCTTGTGTTTAGTATGATAAAACTTGCATTGTCGCCTACTTTTAGGGTGGGGGATTTTCCAACATATTTGCCAACTTGATAAGCAGAAATATAGTCATAAATTCTTTCTTTTGCATTTGGTTGAGTTTCGCAAGCAATTTTTATCCCTAGCAATGGACAGAAATTTTGAACAACAGGACAATCACTTGAAAACAATATACTACCACCTATATCTAATAGTTTTGAAACTGGGTATTCTTGCTCTGCCCGCTTTCTTCCTAATCTCTCAATTTCTTTTTTCGGAATCTCTTGTTTAGAAAAAAACCAAAATGGTTGGAAGCAAGCAACTATATCGTTGTCTTTCATTTTTTGAAGGTCTTCATCTTTGCAAAGTTGTAAGTGCGTTATAGTGTTTCTTAACTCACTCTTTTTCTTACTTTTCACAATAGAGTTTACTGCCATACTAGTTGCCTTATCCCCTATTGCGTGAAAGTGAAGCGGAATATTGTTTTGTTGAAAAAAGTCTACTAACTCTTGCAATTTTTCTTCTTCCCAGTTAGGTACACCTGTTGTGTTATTATCGTTATATGGCTCGTGTAGCAACGCCGTATAATTTTCCATAACACCATCTATGTATATCTTTGCAAAAACAAAATCTATATGCTTAGATACATATTTTTTTGAAGCCTCTATTTTTTCTGCTAAACCCTCTATTGTATCATCGGGATAAACATCGTAAGTGCAATTAAACTTTATGCGTAACAGTCCTTTATTTTCTAGACTTTGCAAAACTTTCCACGCCCGAGCCGCATCTATCCCTACAAATAGAAAGCCATATATTTCTTGTATGCCATAACTGATTGCCTGTGCTTGAAACGACAAAAAGGCTTCTTCGGCTTCTAGTTGTGTAAAACTTAATGCTTCGTTTTTGAATAGCGAATATGCCACGTGCTTATGAAATAAACCACTCTCACAACTTGAAATAAGACCAGCATCAAATAACTCTGGTGAAGTTTTTCGCATTACATCTACAGCCGCAATATTACACCAACAACTATGAAAATCTAAAGTGAACAATACAATTGGTATGTCTGTACTTATTTCGTTTAAAAACTCTATCGGGCTTTTATTTTGCTTAACTAAAAAAGTTTCTAATTCATCTATATCCCACCCAAACCCTCGCACTATTTTTGCACCTTTAGCAATATAGTCTTTTATAACACTAGCGTAATCTTTAGTAGAAACTTCAGATAAGTTAATGCCGAACAAGTCGTATAACTTAGTACCCGGTGCGTGAATATGATAGTCGCAAAAAGGCTTTAAAAGGATTTTGCCTTTTAAATCTGTAGAGTTTTCACTCTCTATTACAGCATCTTTAATATCTACTATTTTTCCGTTTTCTATAACAAGACTTTTTTTAATAAACTTTCTTTTCTCTGCATCCAACAAACTTGCATTAATAATTACTTCTCTTTCGGATTCTTCCACTTCTGCCTCCAAATTTTACGAAAATGCGTAAAACAAATAAAAATATAACTGCCGCAACAGCAGTAGCAAAAAATGCTATATAGTAAGCATATCTAAGGCTTACATCATCAAACATAATGTTAATAACTGTTGCTATGGTATTAGCCCCACTAATTAATGTTAGTGCGATTAGCAAGATATTTTTTATGCTGTTTTCTCTTTTTTCAAGTTTTCTTGCGTTATTGTCCATAGTCTGTTTTATTAGACTTTTGCTTTGTACAACTTTATTTTGAATTGCCGCTACACCTAATGCTTTCGCAACATTTTCCGCTGAAACCCTAACAGTCGGATAATGAAACTGTTTGTAGTTTGCAAATTCATATACGAATATCATTTCTGAAAGAAGTTCGTCCATTTCCATTTTGGTTTTTTTGCTAAATGGTTTGCGACGCTCTTCTTTAGCAAGTTTTTTAACTCTAGAATATATCCTACTTATCGCGGCATCTTGCAACAACAGCATCTCTACAAAAAAAACTTCTAATGCTTGTGTCGCAATACGTTCTTTTAAATCTATCGGCGGATTTTTTACTAGTTCAACCATTGTCCTTTCTGATGCATATACCCTAGCGGTGTCGTACTGTGCAAGATTTCTTAGTGCTAGTTTTTTGAAGTGTTCACCCATTATTGCACCCATAGGTCTTGCTTCATTTACTAATAGGTTATATAAAGACTCATCACAAACTGGCTCATTATTGACAAAAACTAAACTTCTTCTATCCCCATACGCAGACATACCAATGCTTTCTATGTATTCATTTAATGATAGTGTTCTACCACTTATATTGAGCAACAACATATTTCCACAGTACCAGTCTAAAACCTCGTGTGTACAGATTTTTATTTCTGGGATATACAATTCTAAAACACAATAGTTGCTCTCTTTATTTATAAGAATGTTTATAACAATCTCTTGTTTTGTTGGGTTAATATTTCCGCTCAAATCTTTGTAAAAAATAGTTGCTACACCTAAAGTTTCGCGATGATTATTTTTAAGTTCATCACCCGCAAACTCATTTTCAGCCGCCACTTGAATTTTATAATTCAAAAAATTACCAATCTCGTGCTTTATGCCCCTTGGAAATTTAGAATTAAAAAATCCCGGCACCATAAGCAGAATATCTGCCCTTTTTATACTCTTATATGTTTTTTCTCCCATAAGCCTTTTCCCTTACAACAAACGAGCCATATTCGCGAGAATAGTCGTTCGCTAACTCAATACCTACCAATTCTTTTTCTATATCTATTTCAACCCCACCTAAAGACAAAATTGCACCCACTTCTTCCTTAGTTTCCACACACGGAAAATAAAAGTCTTGCTTTATGTTGCCTAGTAGCAAATCATACATCTCAAAAAAACTTTTATGCTTGATATCGTTATTCCAAATGATTATCCCTTCATCTCTTTCTTCTAGTAAAAGTTGTCCATCATTTATATTGTCTGACATAAAGTAAACAAAACTATCACCTTCGTTTTCTTGCCATACATCATAACCTTTTTTAAGTTGTTTGATTATCTCTTTGTAGTTGTGCTTCATAGTTTTAAAACTCCTCCTCAAACCTTTTCATTTCTTCCGAACTCTCGAAACCGGGACACCATTCAGGTATATATATTGCAGTCCAAACTGTATCTATGTATTTGCCTTTGGGGTTATCACTAGGCATATTCTTGCAATACCCAACAGTATAATGAGATGAATAAAAATCATCAAGTTCAATTTCATACTCATAAAAAAAATGTTTACACCCCCGACATCTCGTAGGCTTATCGCTTAAGACAACAGTTGTTAATTCATCAGCCATATGCTCTCCAAACAACTATGATTATATAGTTAATGATTACTTCACTTACGCAACTTAGAAAGATTATCACACTCAACTTTTCTGCCAAAAAGGCTAGCCGCCCAACTATGATTTGGGCAATTCCTATCAAAGTCTGGTCGGTCGCATTTGTATTTTTTCAAAGTAGCATCAAAACCATCTTCACCTTTTCTAAAAGCATAAAAGTCGTAACAATTAATATGCCTACACATATCTGTAAACATATCCCAAATGCCATCTCTCACTTGCCCATCTTTTACATAGCACGGACAATGTAAAAATTCTTGACTTTCCATAATTTAACTTAAAAGGGTTTCTAATCTTCTAAACATCTATCCACCAAATTTCGTGTATAAACTTAATGCACGAAAAAAAGCCTCGCTTAAGGCTTTTTAAATACAAGAAATTCGGCTTCGGGGCGACAATGTCTTTTAAATGTTTGTGATTTTCTGTGCTTTACAAAAATTGCAAAGCCCCAGCAAAAAGGTAAATAAAGAATGTCAAAAAATGTTATAAAACCCTTTACTTTTTTCTCAAAGTGTGATAGAATAAGAGATGTAAAATTTCGTGCATTAAGTTTATGCGCGAAAATGTAGGGCTAAAGATTTAGTCCTTTTTTTGTTTGAAGTAGTTGTCTAATTCTCTCATCATTTTTTGTTTTTGTTCTTTTAGAGAGTGCGTATATAAGTTAAGCGTTATAGCAACACTTGAATGCCCTAGTGTCTCACTAACTGTTTTTGGGTCTGTATTTAGTTCTGCGGCTCTTGTTGCGAATGTGTGGCGAAGCGTGTGAAAATTGCTGTACTCTACGCCTGCACTTTCTAATAATTTTTTATAAAGCATTTGCATTGTTCGCGTGTCTACAAATTTACCGCTTTTCATTGATATAACAAAGTCGCTATTACTCTCACTTTTCAATTTTTTTAGCATATCTCTTAAAAAGTCTGGAAGGCAAATTGTTCTTCTAGACTTTTTTGTTTTAGGCTCGCATTCTATTATTGTTGTTTTGCTGGTGGAATTATCTCGGCTTACTCTTTTTAGTGAGCGAGTTATTTTCATAGTGTTGTTGTAAAAATCAATCTTGTCCCACCTTAGCGCACACAATTCCCCAATTCTTATTCCTGTGTATAGCACCAGCAATATTCCAAAACTTCTGTTGTCGTTTGACTTTAGCACAGCCTTTTCTATTTGTGCTTGCTGTGTAGCGCTAAAGGCTCTTACTCCCTTTTCTTGTATTTTCGGTAGCCTAATTTTAAGGCACGGGTTGGCCCTAATAAGTTCGTACTGCTGGGCATAACCTAGTGCTTGTTTTAGCATATTTATAATTATACCCACAGTTCTTGCACTAAGTTTGCCCCCACTTACTAATTCGCTAACAAACTCTTGCACCGCTATTGGCTTTAAATCTTTTAGCAACACACTACCTATATGCCGTTTGATATGGTTTTTAACATAGCCTTTGTATGATACATATGTACTGTCTCTTGAGTTGTTTTTTATAACTACCCTAAGCCAAACATCTAAAAACTCGCCAACTGTAACTTTATCTTTATCCATTTACTATCTCCTTTTTTGACTTTTAAGCCAATTAATATTAATTGCTTTTATCCTAGCAACAATAAAATTATCTAGCAAAAGCCTTTCAAAGTCTAGCAAAAAGCAACGCAAAAAAAACCAGCAACCTAATTTTGATTGCTGGTTTTAATTTTTGCTTTTTTGTTGTTGGAATGCAATTGTGGTAACGGCGTAACCACAATCTAAGTTGGGCTTTAATTGTTGTGACAGCGTAACAACAATCTTTTTAACTTACCTAAGCGCCAACTACAAACTGAATACTCGCCCGACTAGGACTGTCATATCGTCTTGTGGTTTGCCTTTGTTTAGGGATATTGCTTGGGCTAGAATGTCTTCTGCTAGGGTTTGTGGGTTTAGGCTTGAGTTTAGGCGTATGAAGTCTGCTAGAAGGGTTTCGTCTTTAAAGGCGTCTTGCACGCCGTCTGTTACTAGTATTATTATGTCGCCCGCGGCAATTTGCTTTTGCACGATTGTTGGGCGCATCTCTTCTAGTATGCCTAGCGGTAGTGCGCCAGAGTGGATAATTTCTACGCCTGCTAGACTTGCGACCCTATCGCCTAAGCCTGCACTCGCGCGCCCGCTTGTGCCACCTGCAAGCCCGCTGAAAATTCCGCTACCACTAGTGCCACCAACGCCACCCGGCGCACTACTTCCAGCCCCCCCGCTTGCTCTACCACTTGCCCCCCCGCTTGCCCCAACACCGCTTGCCCGCCCACTTGCTCTTTTAATATAGCCGC
>WQRI01000032.1 GCA_009786825.1 Bacillota bacterium | reverse complement strand
ATAATCGGCACACTTTCAGTAGCAGGCGTAGGCGCAGCCGGCACAGCAGGCTATATAGCACAAAGCAAAATTAGAGCGCGCAGAAATAGCGAAGCAAACGAATGGACTATGGACTAATTATCAGGTATCAAGTAACAAATAACAAGTGTTACACCGCTTGCGCGGGAAAGATTTACTTGCAAATTGCGCGAAAGTGTAAATGCTAACTGTTAGGGCGTAAAGGCACATAATGGTTTGCAACCATTATTCATTATTCAATATTCATTATTCATTCAACCAAAAAAGGAACGCGAGAATTTTCTCGCGTTCCTTTTTTGGTTGTTTATGCTTGCTTAATTTGTTAAAATATGTTATAATATAGTTTTGACAGTAAGTGATTAGGTTTTGCTTGGGTTTTTATTTGCTGGCGGTTTAATATTGGGAAAGGGTATGTCTAATAAAAAAATTACAATGCTTATTAGGGCTTATAGGAAGGGTGATAACAGCGCGTTTGACGAGCTGGTGCTTTTGACGTACCAAGACTTATATAGGTTGTGTTATGGTTATTTGAAAGATAAGATGTTGGCTGAGGATATGGTGTCTGAGGTTTATTTAAAACTTGTTGAGAGCAGGGGCATTGTTAAGAATGAAAAAAATCTGCAAGGGCTTTTGCGTGTTATTGCAACTAACAAGTGTTTAGATTTACTGAAAAAGACCAAGCGCGAGATTCCTGTTGAGGTTAATGTTTTAGACAACACACATTTTGCAAAGCAAGAGCCGGAAGAGGTTTATAGCGTTCAGCAAGTTTTACTTATGATGGAAGCGGACGAGAGAGAGGGTTTGCTTTTGCATACTTTTGGCTTTCCGGTGCGTGAGATTGCCTACAAAATGGGCTTAAGTGTTGGGCAAGCGAGAATGCTTTTAGAAAGAAGTAAAAAAAGTTTTGCAATTTACTACAAAAAAGGGGAGGTTGAATCGTTATATGAGTAAGAGAGAAAATGACAAAATGGTAAAATTGATTAAAAACTCTATTGACGACGTTGTGGATAATAGCGTTGAAATCCCCGATATGAAAGATAAGTTGGCGCGAGTTAGCGAGTATTCTGCGGGGCAGATTTTGCGTGGTATGCCAAAAAGACCGCCGGGCTTTTTAAGTTTTTTAATGTCGCCAAAGGGTATATTAATTAGTATTGCGATTTTTGTAGTGTGTTGTGCTGCGCTTATTACGGGGCTGTATTTTGGGCTGAGAGACAATGATAGTAATGGTGGTGGCTTTTATCCGTATCCGCCGATTGTAGATGGGTGTGATGAAGACTATGACTACCCGCCGATAGTAGACTGTTGCGACTACGATTGTAATTGCTATGATAACAATTGCGACTATTTAGATTGCGATTGTGATAGTGGTTGTGATAATTGCCCTATAGACTGTGGCTATGCAGATTGTAATTGTGATAACTGTAATTATTTAGATTGCGACTGTGACTATGGCGGTAATGTTGGCAATGGTTGCGACTGCGACAATTGCTACGACTATAATTGTGGTGGCGGGGTAGATTGCGATTGTGATAATGGAAATGGTTGTGATAACTGCCCTATAGACTGTGGTTACGCTGATTGTAATTGTGACAACTGTAACTATTTAGATTGTAACTGTGACTATGGCGGTAATGTTGGCAATGGTTGCGACTGCGATAATTGTTATGACTATAACTGTGGTGGCGGGGTAGATTGTGATTGTGACAATGGAAATGGTGGTAATAACTGCCCTATAGATTGCGGTTATGCAGATTGTAATTGTGACAACTGTAATTACCTAGATTGTGGTTGTGGTAATGGCGGTGGCGGGAATAATGGTAATGACTATTGCGATGTAGATTGCGATTGTTACTATTGCACCACTACGCCAAATCCGCCGAATATATCTGATGGGATATTTAACTTTGTGCCTATTATCTTTGACCCTGAAAACCCAGAATATTATTTGGGGTGGAGTTTCGCTAAACAATTGTGGAGAAGTTTATGGGCTATCTTATTGAATGATATGGATACTTTTTCAGAAAATTTCTATATGAGAATAGAAAACGGTAGATTATATTGGGGTAGTGCTTTAAATGGTGGCAATCAAGCAGTTGGAGAATTAGTGTATTATAATGGCGAGTGGAGTGTAGAATGGACGCAGCCACCAACAAATGTATACTTTTATCATTTCGTTACAATAAACATAAGTGAGAACGAAATAACCCTTTATGTTGACGGACTTAGTATACCAGGGGCGGCTTGGCCACTAAACCCAACGCTAGTTTTTGAAAGGGTTTAGTATGTGGCGTGAAAATGAGTTGGGCATAGTGGTTAAAAAAACGCGTTAAACTTTTTTAAACTTTTTGTGTAAAAACGCTTGACTTGCTTTGCGGTTTTTGCTAAGATATTACTGTGATATCAAAATGATATTACGTGAAGCGCTTAAAATTAACGCTAAATTATTGTCAAATTATTGATATTACAAGAAGTGATATAAATTTTTTAACGGGCAGCCTTAAAAAGTTTTGGGTTGCCCGCTAAATTTTGGAGGAAATTATGGAAAAGAATGAGACTTTTGTTAAAGAGCAATCGGCAGGGCAGGCACAAAAAGATGTTGTGCAAGAAAAAGTTTTAAAGCCTATTAGTGGTATGTTTATGCTTGTTACGCTTATTGTTGTGCTTATTGCAACTGTGGTGGGTACTACATTTGGAAGCATTTGGCTTGCCGGGGGGGCTAGCCAGTACGAAGTAGATACTTCGCAGGTTATTTTGGGTAGTGTTACGCTTGGCGTGTCTGTACTTATTATGGTTTTGGCATCTCTTTTATTTGTGGGGCTGAAAATTGTTAGACCAAACGAGGCGGTGGTTTTGCTTTTGTTTGGTAAGTATTACGGCACAATCAAAAAGGCGGGTATGTGGTTTGTAAACCCGTTTGCTGCTAGTTTTAACCCAGCGCGCGCAGATGTTAGGCTTGGCGAAAGCCCGACAAACTTTTTTGGCGGTAAAAAGATTAGCCTTAAAGCCGTTACGCTTGATAATGGTATACAAAAAATTAACGACTTAGATGGCAACCCGATTGAGATAAGCGTTAATGTTGTTTGGAAAATTTTGAATACGGCGTACGCGGTGTTTAGTGTAGACAACTATGCTGAGTATATTTCTACGCAAGCAGATTTGGCTGTTAGAAATGTAGCAAGGTTGTACCCATACGATGTGTCTGTAGATGGCGATGAAAAATCTTTAAGGGGTTCGTCTATAGAGATAGCGGAAGAGTTGAAAAAAGACTTACAAGCGCGCGTAGAAGTTGCGGGCATAGAGATTGTAGAGGCGAGAATATCACACCTTGCGTATGCGCAAGAGATTGCGGCGGCTATGCTACAGCGCCAGCAAGCGAATGCTGTTGTTGCGGCGCGTCAAAAAATTGTAGAGGGCGCGGTTAGTATGGTTGAGATGGCACTAGAAAAACTAGAGGCAAATAAGGTTGTTAAGTTAGACAACGAGCGTAAAGCAACTATGATAAGCAACTTACTTGTAGTATTGTGCGGAAATAGAGACGCTCAGCCTGTGGTTAATAGTGGCTCGATTTATTAAGCGAATGGTAGAGTGTAAAGTGTTTTTTAATTGTAAAGTGTAGAGTGTAAAGTGTAAAGTGGTTACACCGCTAGCGCGGGCAATATTGATTTGCAATTGCGTACACATACAAATTGCAGGCTGTTCAAAAGTAATCGCATTTAATGAATATAATAACTTTACACTTTACATTTTAAATTTTACACTTTAAAAAAAAGGCTATGGATGATAAAAAGCAAATACCTTTAAGGATATCTAATAGTTTGTTTGTCGAGCTTCAGCGCTGGGCAAATGATGAATTTAGAAGTGTAAACGGGCAGATAGAATTTTTGCTTACCAAAGCAGTTAAAGAATATAGGCACAAAGATTTAGAAAAGAAAGGCGAAGATGAAAAATGAATACGCTAGTGCGAGCAAACCACAAACTGTTAACTGTTCAAACGCAAAATAATTTAAAGGTTTGCAACCACTATTCAATATTCATTATTCAATATTCATTAAAAAAAATAAGGAGTTAAAATGGGACAACCAGTAATTCAATTACAAAATTTTACAAAGATTTATGGTATGGGCATAAGGGCTGTTGCGGGCGCTAAAGACATTAATATTACCGTACATAAGGGGCAATGCGTTGGCTTTGTAGGACCAAACGGCGCGGGAAAGTCTACTACTATAAGAGCAATTATGGGGCTTTTAAGCCCAACAAGCGGCACACTTAATGTTATGGGTGCTAGCACTTTCGATGAGTTGGCAAAGGTTAGACAGCACATAGGCTATTTGCCTTCTGAAGTAAACTTGTACGGAAACTTAACGGGCAAGCAGGTTTTATATTACGCGGCAGATTTAAAAAAGGTGGATAGGGCAGCAATCTATCCGCTTGCAGAAAGGCTTCATTTAGACCTATCAAAAAAGGTGAACAGTTACAGTTTGGGTAACAGAAAAAAGGTAGCACTTATAAACGTGTTGCTTAACGACCCAGAGCTTATAATTTTAGACGAGCCAACAAGTGGTCTAGACCCGGTTATGCAACAGATTTTCTTTGCTCTTTTAAGAGAGGCGCATACTCGGGGTGCTACAATATTTTTGTCTTCACACAACTTACAAGAGATAGAGCGCTTTTGCGACACAGTAACAGTTATTAAAGATGCTATGATTGTTGCTGATGGTCCGCTTAAAAGTATTATTGGCGAGAACAGAAAAGAAGTTGTGTTAGAGTTTGAAGCCGAGCCACGCGAATTAACGCTTGCAGGTATTGCAAATTTTAAAACGCAAGGCAACAAAGTTAAGTTCGATTACGAGGGCGATATAAATGTTTTAGTGACGCACCTAGCAAACCACAAGTTTAAGGACATCAGGATACACAATTGGACATTAGAGCAGGTTATTAGACACTACTATGAGATTTAAAGCCCTATGTGCTGCGCAATACTGCGTCAATCTTTACGTTTCGCTCAGTTGCGTACGTGTAGTACGCGCCTTCGCGAAGCCGCAGATTTCCGACCGAGCCGTAAACCGTAAGGTTTTAGCCTTTTGCTAGCAAAAGCGTCAAAAGGCGAGGTGTCTTGCTTGCACCTAGCGCTTTAAAACCTTAAACAAAGAGATTAATTAAGTACACAGAGAATTAAACCAGAGAATAATTATTACACAGAGAATTATTAATTAAGATAATTAACATACAGAATAATTTTGAGAGAATGATTAAATGAATAAATTTTTTAATAAAACTATATTTAAGTTTGAGATGCGCCGCAACTTGTTTGTTGTAATTATGTGGGCTGCTATTGTTAGTTTTTTTACTATACCAAACATATTGATTTTTCCGTTTATGGATGTTATGATGGAT
This sequence comes from Bacillota bacterium, assembly GCA_009786825.1. Taxonomy (GTDB): domain Bacteria; phylum Bacillota; class Clostridia; order Christensenellales; family WQRI01; genus WQRI01. The sequence goes on along the minus strand of WQRI01000032.1, from coordinate 10,927 downwards.
ATGGAGGGTATGGATGAGATGGTAGCGGACGACGGCGGAATTATGGACCTTATGTTTTGGACACTTAACTCTGCCGCGTGGTTTGCAACAATGCTAGATAATATTCATATGATGGGCGCGATTTTTGCTTGCTTTATGGCAATCAGAATGATAACAAACGATGCAAAGGACGGCACGTTCGAATTTTTACTAACGCAACCTATTAAGCGTAGCGAAGTGTGGGGTTCTAAATTTGCGGTGTATAACTTATACATTATTTTGTTTACGCTTGTTATGTTTTTGCCTAGCATACTACTAACAATTGCGTTTTCGCCGCTTGGCGAATATTCGCTTACGGGCGCAGACATAGGTTCTATGTTTGTTATGATGTTAACATCAGCCATATCTTTTATAGCGCTTGGGCTTTTATGTTATTTTATATCATCTAACTTTTCTAAAAGGGGCGGGGTTGCGATTGCTATAGGTGTTGGTTTGGTTGCGTGGCTTGTGTCTATGCTTGCAGTTATGATTGTACCAACGCTTCCAGCCGGCGCGCTTAGAGATTTTTTAAGTATAATAATAACAGTATTGCCTTTTTACGGCTCTGCGGGTCGTGAGACATATTTGTCACTTGGCTCTTTAAGTGATTATCAAGTAAGAGAGATGTGGTATTTCTGGCGTGGCATTATAGGGCTAAGTATTTTCTTAGCGGCAACAATTGCTATGGTGGTTATGGGGTACTTCAAGTTTAACAAAAAAGATATAACTTAAAACTAATTTTAAATGCTAAATTTTAAATGTTTAATGGATAAACTCTTTAAATGCAGTTACGTTTGAACAGTTTAAAATTTGTAACTTTGCGAACTTTGCATATAAATATTGCTAGCGCTAGCGACAATAATTTAACATTTAACATTTAAAATTTAACATTAAACACAGAGGTTTTTAATGATTAATTCAACAATATTTAAGTTTGAGATTTTACGTAACAGGACTAGTACACTTGTGTGGACTGGGGTTACTGCGGGAATAATATTGCTTTTGATGCTTGCGTTTCCGCTTATGATGGGCATTATACCAGACTACGAAATGCAGTATGTAGAGGGCTATGGCTATACTAGGGTAGATACTGACCTAGGGGTTGTGGGTACATCTATTGGCTATTTTGCTTTTCAGTATGGGCTTTTACAGTTGGTCGGGGTTATGTTTGCTTCTCTTTTGGGCTTTAGTATATTATCTAGTGAAGAGCGCGACAAAACGGCAGAATTTTTACTAACACAGCCTATAACAAGGGCTAGCATTTGGTTTTCTAAGTTTGCGGCTTTTGCTACACTTATTGCGTTTTTTACTTTGGCGCATTTGGGGTTTGCGTTTTTGCTTACGCTAGCATTTAACGGCATAGCGGTAACGGGTATGAATGCGCAAGATATTGGTGCGTTTGGTATGATAACGCTAACAAGTTTTTTGCTGTTTATAACTATTGGGTTTTTGTGCTATTGGCTTTCATCTTACTATAACAGAAAGGGTGGCGTAGGAGTTGCGCTTGGTATATCTTTAGGCTCTTACTTTTTGTTTGTGTTGGCTTTAACTTTGGTGTCAGAGCTTTTAGATGGTGGCGCGCAAGACGCGGCAATGTGGGTTTTAAGGTTGTTTCCGTACTATGCATCTAACCCGGGGCTTGTAATAGGGGTGTATGGGCAGTATGGTGATACAAGCGGGTGGTACTTCGGGCGCGGCGTTATAGGGCTTGGTGTGTTTACAGTTGCTACTTCAGCCTCGCTGATTTTAGGCTTTAACAAGTTTAAAACCAAAGATATATTTTAGCGCTAACGGCGAAACAATTAGGGCAACCCTTTCGGGTTGTGTAGCGATTGCTTCGCAATCGGTTGTGCTAGGGATATACAGCAGTTTTTTTGGTTAAGACCCGCTAATCGTTTTGAGATTGGCGGGTTTTGTGGTAAAATAGTATTAACGACTTTAATTTGCTGTAGGGATAAATTTTTTTTATGACAAGGAAATATCGCTATTTGAACGAGAGTGAAAAGCCTCGTCCAAAAAAGCCGAGCCTCAAGCGAGGGAAGCGGCAAAGCCGCATTTTTTATGCACAGAAATGACATATACAACTTAATTAGCAAAGCGCAGAAGCCCGCTAGGTATGTGGGGGGAGAGTATGGCGCGGTTGATATAGATTTAAAAAAGGACGCGAGGCTGAGTCTTGCTTTGGCTTTTCCCGACTTGTACGAGATTGGTATGTCTAATTTGGGTACAAAAATACTGTACTACTTGCTTAACCAGCATAGCGATTTTGTGTGTGAGAGGGTATACGCGCCCGCGACCGACTTTGCTAGTTTGCTTAAAAAAAATAAAGTGCCGTTATTTTCGCTAGAGAGTAAAACACCGCTTAGCGAATTCGACTTTGTGGGTTTTTCGTTAGGGTACGAGTTAAGTTATACAAATGTGCTATTAATGCTAGAGTTGGCGGGCATTCCGCTTACACGGCTAGAAAGAGATAAAAAGCACTCTAGCAAAAAACATTCGGCAGACAGCCAAAAAATGCTACCCCAAATGCCACACAGAATGCCCAACAAAATACCTATTATAATTGCGGGTGGCTCTTGCACTTCTAACCCTTTGCCAATGTCTGACTTTATCGATTTGTTTGTTATTGGAGACGGCGAAGAAATTTTACCAAAACTTTTAGTAATGTATTTAAAATGTGAAAAGAATAGGCAAGTGTTTTTAGCCGAGGCTAGTAAGTTAGGGGGGGTGTTTGTGCCTAGCGTGCATTTGTCAGCGCTGAAAGGTAAAGTAAAGCAAGGTAAAAGCATAGTCAAAAGCACAAAGGAATGCAAAAGCACAAAGGAAGACAAAAGCATAAAGCCAAACGACTACACTTTGCGCGTGAAAAAAACGATTGTAAAAAACTTAGATACAGCCTTTTACCCACCGCGCGATATAATACCAAATGTAGAAATTGTTCACCAGCGCGCCGTTATAGAATTATTTAGGGGGTGCGCTGGCGGGTGTCGCTTTTGCCAAGCGGGCTACATCTACCGCCCAATAAGGCACAGAAAGCCCAAAACACTTGCAAAGCAAGCCACCGCCCTTATAAAAAACACAGGCTATAAAGAGTTAGGGCTAACTTCGCTATCCACCGGTGATTATCCGTATTTGTTCGATTTACTAAAAGACTTAAAGCCGCTTATGGATACGGGGGTTAGGGTGTCGTTGCCATCGCTTCGAATAGACAGTTTAGACAACGATAATAAACAGTTTTTGCAACGAATTGAAGGCAAAAAAACAACGCTTACACTTGCGCCCGAAGCCGGCACACAGAGACTTCGCGATGTTATTCAAAAGCGCTATACGGAAGATGAAATTTTTAAAGCAGCAGAAGCAGCCTTTCAAAACGGCTATACATCGGTAAAACTGTATTTTATGGTGGGGCTGCCTACTGAGACGCTTGAAGATGTTAGTGAGATTTTTACGCTTACCAGAAAAATAAAGGGTTTGTATAAGCACGTGCGTAACGTAAAGAAGTCTGAGATTAAAAAAGCGCAAGAGCGCGGCGAGCCTTTTACTGCGCTAAGTGATAAGTCGCTTACTTTGTCGGTTAGCGTTAATAATTTTGTACCGAAACCACACACACCTTTTCAGTGGTCTGGTATGGCAAGCCGAGATTATCTGCAACAAGCGATAAGCCTACTTAAAGAGCAGTTTAAAGGCTCTGGCATTAAGTTAAGTTATAGCGATATAGATGTGTCTATACTTGAGACGCTTTTAGGAAGCGGGTGTGAGATGCTAGGCAAGGTTATTTTAAAAGCGTATAAGTTGGGTTGTACGTTTGATTCGTGGCGCGAGCATTTTAATTATAACAAGTGGCTTGATGCATTCAAAGACTGTGGTATAGACATACAAAACTACTTGGGGGATAAATGCATAAACAAGCCATTGCCGTACAGTTTTGTAGATGTGGGCATATGTAAAGACTTGTTGGTTACAGAGAGAGAAAAAGCGTATAAGTAGGCAACTTGAAATTAGGCAGATAATTTAAAAATTAGGCAATTTAGCATTTGGCATTTAAAATTTAGTATTAACAGAAATGATTTTAATCAAGTTTACAAAGAAAGGAAGCACAAAGTTTATCTCACATATTGACTTAGTGAGAATTTTTGTGTATACTATTAATAGGGCAGGTTTAGATGTTAACTACTCTTTGGGCTTTAACCCGCACAAAAGAATTTTTTTTGCACCACCGCTTGCGGTAGGTGTAGAGAGCGAAGCCGAGTTTTGCGTAATAGACACTAACGAAAAAGCAACCGATTTTAAACATAAGTTTAATAAAGTATCTACCCAAAACATACAGATTATTAAAGCCAAAAATATAGGCGCACGGATTAACCTAGCAAAAGATATTATAGCAAGCGGGTTCGCTGTTTGCACAGCGACCAGCGACCAGCACTCAGCGAACAGCGAACAGGGGTTAGGGGGTAGCGAACAAGATATAGAGTGCGGTATTCAGAATTCAGCGTTTGGTAGTTTAGATATGCAAGAAAAGATTGCTAAGTTGCTAGGCGGTAAAAGTGTTAAAATTACGTATTTACAAAAGGGCGAGAGTGTTACAAAAGATGTTAAGCATTTGATTAAAGATTTTTCGTTTGCAGATAACAAACTACACCTAGTGCTATCAACCGGTCAAGAAAATTTAAGACCAGACAGATTATTAAACTGGCTTTTTAAAAAACTAAAAATAACATCAAGCCCACAAATATTAAAAACAAAAAATTTTGTTTTAGACGGGGCAAAACTAAAGGAATTTAACATTTAACATTTACAATTTAACATTTGAATTATGAAGTATATAAATAAAGATTATGGTTATGAGGGGCGCCCTCCATTTAGAGACGATTTATACGAAGTATCCCCAAGCGGCGAGGCGCTAGATGCAACCAACTTCCCGCTAGAGTATAGGGTGGGGGTAGGCTTTGACTATGCGGCTGTTAACGGGGCGCTTTTTGTTGGTAAGTTTGGCACGATATGGGGTATACGCCTGTCTTACCATAACGGTCGTAAATGGGTAGACTATAACGAATTTGCAGAGAGTTTAGGCGATATGAAGGCGGGCGTATACGGCAAGGGTTTTACGCATTTTAATCACGACAGGGTCGAGATGTCTTTTGTTAAAAAGTCAGAGCAGAGTATGGTCATATCCGTTAAGTCGCGCCACAAAAGTGCTACAAAGGTGCGCCTTGTATGCTATCCATTTTTTGGGGATAGTGGTCAGTTAGAGATTCAGGGAAGCGTAGTAAAAGGGCACTCACCTTACATCGCAATTAAGCGCGGGCAGATAAACTTTAAAGACAGAATGTCTATTTTTAGGGGGCGTCAACAAATTATTTGCGATGAAAAAGCGGGTCTAGAGCATTTTTTAGTGTTAGGATATAAAGAGCCACAAAATACGTCCGATGGTTTTTTTGGCGAAGTTATACTAGAGTATTCGCTAGAGCGCGCGGAAGAAATCTTATTTTATGCAATTGTTGGCGAAGAGAAAACAGTTTTGCAACAACCGCCCTCTAAGCAAGATATTAAAAGCACAATAGACAAAGCGCGAGATGAATATTCTACAACGCAGATATTAGGTAGGGGTAAACTAGCCGAGTCGGTAGAGAGTTTGTCTAAACTTTTGATGTGGTCGCGCGTTTACTATCCTTATTTGCTTCAGCCAATCTATGTGCCAAACAGAGCCAACATAGACAAGCACTTTGCGCTAGATGGGCTTAGAGAAAATAGTATGGCGCTTTTGTCGGGCATTTTGCTAGACCCAGAAGAAGCCTTTTCGCAATTGCAATACTCTGTAGAAGACAGCACGATGTCTATTTTGTCTGCGTGGATACTTTACTTGCGCCACAGAAACAAGGCAAAACTAGAAGTGTTTTTTAACAAGCAAAAAAAGTTGTTAGAGCCAGACGGAGAACTAGCAAAAGAATTAGACAGAAACCCAGACACGACTGTTCAGATAGAAAAGCGACTAGAGTATTATCCTATTGGCGCAAATTGTTTAAAACTTATGAATTTAGAGATTATGTATATGATTTCTAAAGTGCTAGACCAGCGCGACGAGCGCTACAAAGAAGCCCACACAAACTTAAAAAGGCTTATTAACGAGCATATGTGGGACGAAGTAAACGGCTATTATTCAGATATTACACTTGGCTATAAGTTTATAGATAATGCGCGCGCAACATCGTTTTACGCGCTTACAGCGGGCGTAATAGAAAAAGAGATAAGGCTAAAAAAGACGCTAGAAAACTTGAAAGACAACAGAACCTACGGGTTTAACTTTCCCGTTTTAACAATGTCTAAAAAGAATAGGCGCTTTTTCAAAAATCGTAAGGGTAACAACCGCTATAATGGGGGCGTTACTGCGTATGTAAATTTTCTAATTTACTTGGGTCTTTTAAGGTATTATAGATATGCCGATGCAACAGCACTTGCGCTTAAGGGGATAGAGGTATACGAAAGGACAAAAAAGCGCACGGGTTCTTTACCAGAATACTACAAGCCAAACTTGCCTATCGTGCCGGTTGTTACAAACTTTATACAAAAGATAATGGACAACCAAGTGCCGATAAATTTTGATAGTTGCTTTTTGCCACTTTTGGGTATTTCAGAAATTTTAGATATAGAAGTTTTTACCTACTTCGAAAATGAGAGCCGCTCTATTAAGTTTGGCACGTTTGCTAAGGGCGCGCACTCGCTTAGTAATATTAATCTTTTTGGGGACAAGTGCGATATAAAAATATCAGATAACGAGACTGTGCTTTTTGCTAATGGTCAGCCTGTTTTTACAGCAACAGGGGGGCGGGTAGTTATAAGGCACTTGCACGAAACACAAAATGGTTGCAGGTTTATAATAAATGCCCGCACAAAAAAAGAGATTACAATAATGCTTAAACTGCCATTTTTCTCAACTTCTACAAAAAAGCCATACAAAATGAAATTCACAGTAGGTGCGGGCGCAACAATAGTCACAATAGATGATGTAATACCATACAAACAAAAAGTAGACCGCTGGCACGACAGTTTATAAAGCGGCGTGAGAGTAGTTTAAGTAAAATACTACTCAAAGCCTTGACAACGCATAAAATATACATTATAATAAGATTATCAAGATTAACAGCGTAAAAATTATAGGAGTTTAATATGGAGAATACAAAACAACAATTTGCTGAAGATGTTACTAATCTTAGATTAAGTTATGGTATTTCTAAAGCGGAGGCAATAGAAATTATTGAAGGTGTTAGTGATGACAATATAGATGCTTTTTTTGAAGACTCTAACTATGTTAATTGGCTTGTATCCGAAGCGGAAAAAGGCAAAGATAGCATTTTGCGTGGCGAATATACAGAATATACAATAGATGAATACAAGAAAAAATATGGGGTAAAGTAGTGAAAAAGATAAGGCGAAGCAAGTATGCAGATTCAGATATTGAAGGTATCTATAACTATATAGCAAACCATAGTGTTAGTATTGCTAAAGGGCAGGTAGATAAAATTAATAGCCAAATTGTGAAAATTGCCGAAATGCCCAACATATACAAAAGAATTGAGGCATCTACTAAATTTTTTGAACTCAGAAGGTCTGTTGTTAAGCCATATATAATATTGTTTGATAATTTGCCAGATGTTGTCGAGATTGTAAGGGTATTACATTCTAGGCAAGACTATAAAAGGATAGTAGAAAATAGAGATTTTTAAAGCGCAGTAGTTGTTTACTGCGTTTTTTGTTTAGAAAAAAATTGTTAAAAAATTAAGAAATTTGTTAAAAACGCTTGCTTTTTATTTAATTATCTGTTAAAATATATATAACAATATTAACATAGGGTACTTATATTGTTTTATAAACTTTTTACACTTTTTGTGCTGTAGGAATTATTGTTTCCTAGAAAGCAAACTTTTGTTAAAAGGGGAAGGTTAAAATGAAAAAGCAAAAAAGACAAAATGAAACAAAAAATCTAGTATTACCTACAGAAGGTAACGAAATGGAAAAACAGCAAATGCAAAACCTAGATGGTGGAAGCAGAGATTTTGCATTGCAAATACTAGCCCTAGGCACATTAGTAGGCGGCTTCGCGGGCGGCTTAATGATTACCGGCGCCCAACAACAAACACCGGGGGTAGACTATGGGGCAAAACTAGAGCGCTATAGGGCAAAACTAGACGGTAAAAGCGACACGATAAATTCTTATAGGCAACAATTGAGTGATGTGCATTATACTGTGGCGGGTACTAACGCTGCTTTACATAGCGCTTTAACTACAGCGTATGGTATGCCGAGCGGAGTTGGAGCGGGTGAGATAGGCGATGGAAATTCTTTTTTTGAAAACGACGCCGATGGAAATCCCTTTTTAACAGGCAACCCAGACCACCATTGGATGGAGCCTTTTACTGGAGATATGCTTGAGCAACCTGAGCCAGAGCAAATGGCTGAGGATAGGTCTACTTTAGAGATTGCTCAGGAAAATCGTGAGATGGCGGATACTTTAATTGCAAATCTTAATTCAGCGCAAGATAATTCTGCTGAAAATCAAGAAAGAATAAATGAGCTTGGAGAAAAAATTGATGGTTTGAATACACAAATTGATGGGTTAGAAAATGATGTTTACAACTTAAACACAGATTTAAACTCGGCTAATCAAACGCTTGAGACTTATAGAGAAACGCTTCAAGGCTATAGAGATAATTATGCAATTGCTAATCAAACAATTGCTGCGTTAAATGCTCAAGTATATGGTTATCAAGAAGAGATTACATATTTGACTTATCAACTAGAGCAAAGCGGGTTATTAGTAGAAAGCCTAGAGCAACAAATAAATGATTTGCGAGCGGGCGCTAATATTGCTGATGCTGAAGTAAGGCGAGAATTACAGCAAGCAATATCAGAGCGCGATGTAGCGCAAGCCCGAGCGGAAGGGTTGCAAAATCAACTAGGGCAGGTTCAAGCTGCGCACGATGGGGTTGTACAAGAATTAGCAAGTCAAGTGGCACTTACGGCAACGTTGCAGCAAGCTCTTGTTAATGCAAACCACATAGAAGCTTTAGGTTTAATCGGGCTTAATGGTGGAGACATCGAACTAAGCGGAGCTGGAGATTTAGATGCTCTTATGGCAAGGCTTATGCCGCACGCTTTTACAGCATTTGATATGAGGGCAGAGCAAAGGGTAGGTGGTAGCGACACAGCAAGGCAGATGCCGGGTGTTGAGTTAACGCAGTCTAGTTTTACGATTACGGCACAGAGTGGCAATTTATCTCAGATGTTGGTAAACGATTTTGGACTAAATATTAATAGGCAAATACAGGGTGGTTCACAGCAGGGAGTGCATATGATGGACTTAGAAGGTAGAAATGCAATTAATGGTTTACGCACTAACCCGAGAGGTGGTGCGCCAATTTCGCAGCCTGTTAGTAGTATCACAGTAACTAACAATTCTGATGTTTGGGGCGCAAGGTATCGTGGGGGTGGCAATGTAGAAATTAACGCACAGTTATTCACATCACTTCTAGGGCGTTCGGTTCACCCTGATTCGCACGATGTAACAAGAGCCGATGTAGCAAGATGGTTGGGTATAACCAATCAAGTAGGCAGACCATAAATTTAAACTTAAAATCTAAAAGCACAATGCGTGAATTTGCATTGTGCTTTTTTTGTATCCCCTAATTTTTTTCGCTCACCGCTGTTCGCTCATTACTCATCGCTCACCCTACAAATACATTCTTGCTTGTTCTATGCTATGCTCGCCCATATCTATAAAGTTTTCTGTTAGTATCATAACTTCGTGGTCTGCTTGGTTGTAGTGGTTGCGCTGTTTTGCGATATCTGTTATGCCCATATGCGTGCTGTCTATCAAAAGTTCTGCTAGTTTAGATTTAGACCTATTTAGTATTGTGTTTGCTTGTAGTTTTGTCCAAACCTTAGATTTTTCTATTATACTAACATCTGGCACTTGTACTCTATGCTCTGATAGTTTGTTTGTAACTTGGTCTAGAAAATCTGCTAATTCTTGGCGTTGGTTTTGAAGTTCTGTTGAAAATTCGTGACACTTAGATTTTTCTTTTAATATATCTATTGCCTGTATTCCTGTTCTGGCGCTTATGTAAAGTTCTTTTAATAATTCGTTTGTATTATTAGTTGTTTCCATATTGTTATTCTCCTTGCGTAATATGTATTTCATACGTAAATTTTGCTTGGTATGATAATTGCATTACTAATTTTTTGCTTGTCCGATAATCTAGTTAGTGATAGTATAAACACAAATCGAAATTTTATGCACCAAAACGCTTGACAATTTTTTGCAAATGTTGTAGACTAATAAGGTTAAGTATACCGCGTAGAATTGGTTTTAAAGAACTTTATTAGTCACCATAATAGCGTGTACCGCCAAATTTAAAATACAGGGAGTGGTTAAAATGTCAGACAAAAAAGACACAAAGGGCGCAGAGCCTAAAAAAACTGTTGCAAAGCCGGCAGTTAAGGCAGCAACTAAGCCAGCAGAAAAAAAGCCTAAGGCAACAGAAAAAAAAACTGCAACAAAAACGGCAACTAAGCCGGCAGACAAAAAGTCTACTGCAAAGCCTGCTACTAAAACAGCAGACAAAAAAGCAACAGACAAAAAAGTTGCTACAACAAAAAAGCCAGCAAAGGCAACTAAGCAAACAGGACCTAAACTTACGGGCGCTTCAGCAGTTGTTCACTGCGGTGGAAAGCAGTATAACGTACGTGTTGGTCAACTGATTAAAGTAGAGTTATTCGATGCGAAAGTGGGTGAGAAAATAAACCTAGACGCTAGTTTTATAGCAGATGGCGACAAAGTAACAATGGGCGCACCATTAGTTAAAGCGGGCGTAAAAGCAGAAGTTGTATCTCACGGCAAGCACAAAAAAATAAT
>WQRI01000031.1 GCA_009786825.1 Bacillota bacterium | reverse complement strand
TTACGAGCCTACACCTTGCCCTGTGCCATGTCCTGAGCCTTGCCCAGAGTGTAATAAATACGACTGCAAAGGTGAGTGCCAAAAAGATTGCACAGAGCCTTACGAGCCATACGAGCCTAAGCCGTGTCCCGAGCCTTGTGAAAGGTGCGGGAAGTATGATTGCTACGATTATTATTGTAATAGGGAATGTACAGAGCCGTACGAACCTACACCTTGTCCTGTGCCTTGCCCTGTGCCGTGTCCTAAGCCTTGTCCAGACTGTAACGAATACGATTGCAAGGGTGAGTGCCAAAAAGATTGTAAAGAGCCTTATGAGCCTAAGCCTTGCCCTACACCTTGCCCCGAGCCTTGCGAGATTTGCGGTGAGTACTACTGTGATGGCAATTGCGAACCATACGAGCCTACGCCTTGCCCTGTGCCGTGTCCTGAGCCTTGCGCAACTTGTGGCTATTATCCGTGCATATGTGCTAGTGTTCAGATAATATTTATTTGCGACCAATTTTTGTGGGAAGCACTTGTAAGTATTTCCATTGCTAATGTTGCGGGTTTTTCGTTTACATCTTTAGCGATTCCTTTCGAGAATAACGCAAGGGTTAACTTAAATTATTACTACGACGCGCAGTTTGCGGGGTGGAATTTTAACGGCGAGTTAATCACAGCGCTAAGCCAAAGTTTTTTTGCAAACAGCAACATAATTGTTATTGTCAGCGAGTGGACGCCAATTTGTTTGGGCAACCACCCAGTATATGTGCCGTGCAACCTAGTAGAAATTAACGAAGATGTAAGAACAGTCGCCGCTATAGGCACAATTATAGGGCTAACAAGCCTAGTATACGCGTCTGATAAAATAAGAGCAAGGCGCAGAGACAAAAGGCTAGAAAAAGAGTTAGTTAGTTGATAATGTAAAGTGTAAAATGTAAAGTGTAAAATGTTTTAATTCTTTAAAGCCGTACTTTCGAACAGTCAGCAACCCAAATCTAATTTATTTGGGTTTATATCAGACGTTCAAACGTATGGCATTTATGTTTTTAACCACTTTACACTCTGCACTTTACACTTTACAATACCAAAAACTTCTTGCCTTTTTGTTTTTTTTTTGCTAAAATATTAGATATGCAAAGTGATTTAATTGTTTGCAAAAACAAGTGCGTATTTTGTTTTATAGACCAACTGCCTAAAGGTTTGCGGCAGACTTTATATATTAAAGACGACGACTACAGTTTGTCTTTTATGTACGGCAATTATGTTAGCCTTACAAACCTAACAGACAAAAACTTGAAAGAAATTTTAACCTATAAAATATCGCCACTATATGTGTCTGTTCACACAACCTCTCACAAACTTAGGGGGCAGATGCTTCAAAACGAAAATGCGCCAAACATTTTAGAGCAATTAAGCAAACTAGCAAATGCGGGCATAACGCTTTACACGCAAATTGTCTACTGCCCAAATTTTCAGAGCCTTGCTGAGATAGAAAAAACTCTGAGCGACTTATACAGCCTAAGCGTGCAAAACGTAGCAATAGTTCCGGTAGGCTTAACAAAGCACAGAAAAAACCTAACGCACATAGACCCAGTTACAAAAGAGATAGCAACTAGCCTTATAGATATTTGTAAGTCTTTTAAAGGCTTTGCCTTTTTAGCAGATGAAATTTACCTTAAAGCCCAAGTGGAAATTCCTAAAGTCAACCATTACAAAAATTTTTCGCAAATTGAAAATGGTGTAGGTATGCTAGCAAAGTTTAAACACCAGTTTGAAAAGGCAATTGCAAAACACCAGCCAACTAACAAGGTTACCGACACAGCAATTATAACCGGTGTAAGTGCTAGCCCTTTTATAAAACAACTAACCGCTAACTTCATAGACACAATAACAATAGAAAATAATTTTTTCGGAAATTCAGTTACGGTTGCCGGGCTTATAACGGCACAAGATATAATAAATACTTTTAAAGGCAAAACCAACTTAGATGAACCTAATTTAAATGGCACAAATAAATACAAAAAAATAATTATACCACGAACAATGCTTAACGAAGATTTACTTTTTTTAGATAACATTAGCGTAAACTGTTTACAAAAGGAATTAAACTGTGATATAATTATATGTGAAGTAAACGGAACAAAACTAGCAAAACTACTAGCAGAGTTGTAATACTAATTTGTTTTAAGATTACGCAAGCAGTAATCTTTTCGGAGAGTTTTGTGGCGTGGCTTGCCAAAAGCCGCTCACCCGAAAAAAAATGAAAAATATAATTGCAGTTGTAGGTCGCCCAAACGTTGGCAAGTCTACATTTTTTAACAAAGTAATAGGAGAGCGCAAGTCGGTTGTTAATAACTTGCCGGGCGTGACAAGAGATAGGGTGTACGGCGAGAGTGACTGGTCGGGCGTCCCTTTAACATTTATCGATACGGGCGGAATGGTTTTAGAAAAGCCAGAAGAAATTAATAAGTCTATAAATTTGCAAGCAGAACTTGCTATGGATATTGCAGATGTAATTTTATTTTTGGTAGATGCAAAGGAAGGGCTTAACCCAGCAGACCATTTGCTTGCTAAGTATTTAAAGCAACGTCAGAAGTCTAAACAAGGGCAAAAGCAGGGCAAGGACAGTACAGGGCAAGGTAAGGACAGCGCGGGGCAAGGTAAGGACAGCAAAGGGCAATGCGGTAAGGCTAAAGAAAGTGGTGCGCAAGGCAAAACTAAAACAGTACCAATTTTACTTGTTGCTAACAAAGTAGACAACCCACAGCAAAACACAACGCAGTACGACTTTTATAATCTGGGGCTAGGCTCGCCCATACCAATCTCAGCCGAGCATAGTCTAGGCACGGGAGACTTACTAGATGAGATTTTAGCAAAACTAAACGCTATCCCGCAAGATTTAGAAGAAGAGAGCAAACTAAAAATCGCCGTTATAGGCAAGCCAAACGTTGGCAAATCTAGCCTTATAAACAAATTGCTAAAAGAAGACAGACTTATTGTCTCAGATGTAGCCGGCACAACAATAGATGCAATAGACACGCCAATTTCAGTAGGCGGCAAAGACTATATCATTGTAGACACGGCGGGCATAAGGCGCAAGCGAAGCATAGAGTTAGACAGCGTAGAATACTACAGCGTTGTTAGAAGTTTTATTGCAATACGCCGCGCAGATGTCGTGCTGATTGTTTTAGATGCAAACGAGCCGATAAGTGAACAAGACGTTCGCCTTGCGGGCTATGTAGACAGCCAAGGCAAGCCCTCGGTTGTCGTGCTAAACAAGTGGGATTTAGCAAAGCAAGACGCCTACACAATAAACACGCACACAAAAAATCTGCAAAAAGAGTTAGACTTTATGGCATACTTCAAGCCAATATTTGTATCCGCGCTTACCGGTCAGCGCATAGAAAAAATATTCGAACTTGTAGATTATGTTCATTTTAATGCAAGCAGGCGCATACAAACCAGCATACTAAACGAAGCGCTAAGAGACGCAACAAGCGCTGTAGAGCCACAATCTGTAAAGGGCAGGCGCTTAAAAATTAAATACATCACGCAAGACAGCACAAACCCACCAACATTTATTCTGTTTGTAAACGATGCAACCCTTTTAAAAGATAACTACAAACGCTATCTAGAAAACTCGTTTAGAAAAGCCTTTAACTTCGAAGGCACACCAATAAAAATATTACCGCGAAGCGATTAAGAAATGTTAAATTTTAAATTTTAAATGCTAAATGTTAAATTGTTATACTCATTTTCTGATTTTGCTTTTGAACAATCTGCATTATGCAGTTGTAGCAATTTGCAAACATATCTTGCCCGCGCTAGCGGTGAAACCATTAAACATTAAAAATTTAAAATTAAAAACTAAAAAGTTATGGATAATTTTATAATTAATGTTACGCCCATCGCCACAAGTCTAGAGTGGTGGGGGCTGCTAGCAGTAGCGCTAGTATCTTACTTAATTGGTAACATAAGTTTTTCGCGCATAATTGTAGGGCGCGCAGTAGTAGAGCAAGGAAGCAAAAACCCGGGTACTACAAACGCATTCAGAACGGGCGGCGCTAAAAAAGCCCTAGCGGTTGGCATTATGGACGCATTCAAAGCCTTTTTGCCAGCCCTTTTGGCGCTTATAATTTTTGGCAGATTCGCTATGTATATAGCGGGCTTTTTTGTTGTGTTTGGGCATATCTACCCCATACTATACAATTTAAAGGGCGGCAAGGGTATGGCTAGCACGCTAGGCTTTTTTGTTGTAGCGCAACCAGTTTTCGCCTTTGTGGTGATTATTGTTTTTGCGCTGATTGTTTATCTAACGCGGCTATCCTCAATCGGCACGCTAGGCTCTACTACAACCCTTATAATTTACGAACTTATTTTTGTATCGCTTGTGTACAGTAACCTACAAACGCTAGACACCTACGGCTGTAATTTAACTTGCCAAAGAATATTAGCAACAATAATTTTGTCTGCACTACTAGCGCTTTTATTATACACGCACCGCTCTAACATAAAACGCCTACTAACAGGCAAAGAAAATAAACTAACCAGAAAACAAACCAAAGTTGATAGACTTGCAGAATAAGAATAATCAAATGAACATTTGTACAAGTACACTCTAATTTCTAATTTAATAGTATAATAGATGTCCGTCTCTCATATATTGTTTAAAGCAAAGCCAGAAACTAAAAAGGCAGAAACAAAGCAAAAACGAATTAAAAAGAGTTGCTCGTGGATACGCTTACGAAAACAACTCAATATGGGGGCAAATAAATGAAAAACGGACAATTCGATTTATACAACGATATTGCCAAACGCACAAACGGCGATATTTATATAGGGGTAGTGGGTCCTGTTAGAACAGGCAAGTCTACCTTTATATCTAAGTTTATGGAAGCACTCGTGCTTCCTAACATCAAAGATAAAAACGTGCTAGAGCGCGCGAAAGACGAACTGCCGCAGTCGGGAGATGGCAAAACTATTATGACAACTCAGCCTAAGTTTGTCCCGGCAGAAGCCGTAAAAATAACGCTTAAAGAAAGCCTGCACCTAAATGTAAGGCTTATAGACTGCGTTGGTTATTTAATTCCGGGCGTAACGGGGCATAAAGAGGGCAACAAAGCGCGCCTTGTTAAAACGCCGTGGTCTAGAAAAGATATGCCTTTTGAAGAAGCAGCAGAACTAGGCACAAAAAAGGTTATCACAAATCATTCCACTATTGCAGTTTTAGTAACAACAGACGGAAGCCCTACAGGTATAGCGCGCCCTAACTATTTAGAAGCAGAGCAAAGGGTAGCAAACGAACTTATCGAAAGCGGCAAGCCTTTCGTGATAGTTGTAAACTCTAAAAACCCAAGCGGCGAAGAAGCGCAAGGGGTGGTGAGTGCGCTATCAGAAAAGTTTAACACAGCAACAATCGCAATGGACGTTGCAAGCATAACCGAAGCCGATATAAGCACAATAATGCAACATATCCTTGCAGAATTCCCGATAGCAAGCATATCAGTTAAAATGCCAAAGTGGCTACAAGCGTTGCCGGCAGACAACTGGCTTATATCAGATGTTTTAGTGCAGTTTGCAGAGTTTACGGGTGGTCTAACCAAAATTAAAGACTATCTAGCCGCAGAGCCACTCTTTTTAGAAAACGAGCATTTGATGCCGCTAGAGCGCGGCGAAGTGCAACTAGGCTCGGGCAAAATCGTATACACAATTGTTCCAAAGCCTCACTTGTTCTACAAGGTGTTGTCCCTAGAGTGCGGAACAGACATTTTAGAAGATTATCAACTAGTATCATTCATAAAAAAGTTGACTCACGCAAAGAGAGAGTACGACAAAATTAAAGCGGCACTAGACAGCGTAGCACAGCAAGGCTATGGCATAGTAGAGCCAACGCTAAGTGAACTGACCCTTACAGAGCCAACGCTTAGTCGCGCGGGTGGCGGTAGGTTTGGCTTAAAACTAAGGGCGCAAGCAACCACGCTTCACATAATGCAAATAGATATCAACACAGAAGTAGCACCAGTAGTAGGCACACAGACCCACGCGCAAGAACTTATAGACAACCTACGTCAAGATTTCGAAAACGACCCACAAAGCATACTAGACACAAACATATTCGGCAAGTCGCTACACTCCCTAATCTCAGAAGACCTAGCGCAAAAAATTCACTCTCTACCAGAACGCACCCGCCTAAAACTTCGTCGCCAACTAACCCGCCTAGTAAACGAAAACAAAACCAACTTCATCTCATTTTTATTCTAAGCTTACAGCAAATTTCTAATAACAAAAAAACATTGCTCATAAAAACCCGAGCAATGTTTTTTTTAAAATATATGTAGAAAATCTTTCTAGTAGTTGACTTTTTGCAAAAAATGATATATACTAAAAGTAATGAAAAATTTAGACAGGGGGGTTAATTATTTATGTCAACAATAACGATAGTCGAAAAAGAGTTGCAAATAAAATTTGAAAAAGCCTTAAAAAGCAATAAACCTGCAAAAGTTAAATTTGCAGACCACGAGGGCTTTTTTATTTCTAAAGAAGAGTATGAAAGCCTTCGCGAAACAAGTAGTATTAAAGCAGTACCGGGCTTGTGGGAAAAAATAGAAAGGGGCATAAATGCACCGCGTGAGGAGTTTGTTAACAAAAATGATTTACGAAATCTTATACAGTAGGGAAGCACAAAAAGACTATGAAAAAATAAAGCGCAATAAGTCCCTACTCTCAAAAGTCGAAAAAATAGAAGAGAAAATAGAGATAAATCCTTATGCCCCCGGCGAAAACTTAACAAAACTAGAAGGCTATGAAGACTTATGGTCTAGGCGAATAAATAAACAGCATAGATACATCTACAAGGTTTACAAAGAATACAAAGAAATAAGAGTATTCAGTATGTGGGAACATACTACACAGCGTTGGTAAGAACAAAAAAGCGGTTAGAGCGCTAGATGCTTTAACCGCTTTTTAAACTATAGTCGCTCGAATAGGGCGACTTTTTTGTTTGATAACCTTATTCAATTAAATTAGTTGAAGTAGTGCATAGATAGACTTAATCGTGATACGATAGGAAGGTTTAGAACGCGACTAAAGTTTCATAAACCAGAACGTGTTTGGGTTGATTTAAAAGAGAGACTGGAATTCTTCGCCCAACGACAGCAGGTCTTCTAATGTTTGGAAATGACCTTGATATAAGGCGAGAATATCAGTAATGAGCGTGAAAGTTTATAAATGAACAGGAGTGCTTGGTAGAAAGTGACTCGAAAAGACAGGGGCCAGTTGGTTATTTTTTAACTTAAACAATTTTTCTATGCGAAATCGCTTTACAAATATATTTTGTTATGGTAAAATAAGGACATAGAGGAGTAGAGGTGCATGTTGTTAAAGGAGTTGGCAGACATACAAACAGGGCTAGTGCTTTCTAGAGCAAGGGCGATCAAGTCAAATAAAAGGCAGCAAGTGTTTACATTGAGTTCGGTAACGCAAAACGGAATCATTAAAGAAGAATTTAATGAGATGGAAGTCATGGAGCAGGTGAATGAGAAATACTTGTCACGTGAAGGCGATTTAATCATTAGATTGAGCTTGCCTAGTTTTGCTGCGCTGATAGATAAGGAAAACGAGAATATTCTTATACCGTCTCAATTTGCAATTATCAGAATTAGGAATGATGTGATTGTTCCGGGATATTTAAATATTTACTTGAATTCAAACGAGATTAACACGGTCATTGGAAAAAAGGCAGAAGGCACAGTGATAAAAGTTTTAAGCGTTAAGCAATTGGGAGAATTTGAAATACCAATACCGCCGCTAATACACCAGCAAAAAATTGTAAAGCTGTTTAATTTGATTAAAAGGCATTCAGGACTTATGGGTCAGTTAGATGAAAAGGAAAAAAAGAAAAACAAGTACTACATCGAAAAATTGTTAAAAGGAGAAATAAAATGACAACGAAATCACAAATAGAAAACACCTTATGGAGGGCATGTGACACATTTAGGGGAACATTAAACAGTTCAGTTTATAAAGACTACTTGCTAGTGCTTTTATTTGTAAAGTACCTAAGCGACAGCTATGAAGAAAAAACAAAAGAACTGGAGGCAAAATACGCTGGAGACGTAGAGAGAATTGAAAGAGCGCTTGCGAGAGAAAGATTTGTCTTAGATGAAAAGAGCCACTTTAGATATCTTTATGAGATGAGAAATTCTGGCAATATCGGCGAGCTAATAAATAAAGCGCTTGAGAAAATTGAAGAAGACAATAAGGGCAAGCTTCGTGGGGTTTTTAGGGCAATTGACTTTAATAGTGCAATCAACTTTACTGACGACAAACAAAAAAACGCAGTACTCAAAACATTGCTCAATGACTTCAACGGTCTTGAACTTTCACCAAACAAGCTGGAAAGCAAAGACATCATCGGAGATGCTTACGAATACATGATTTCACGATTTGCTGGAGACGCTGGGCAGAAGGGTGGAGAATTCTTTACGCCAAGTCAAGTTAGTGAATTATTGGCTAGACTTTTAGAGCCAAAGGAAAATGACAGGATTTATGACCCCACGGCAGGAAGTGGCTCGTTACTTCTTAAAGCATTCAAGAAAGTACCAAACGGCAAGGCTCAAATTTATGGACAAGAGCTAAATTCACAAACGCACTCGCTTTGCAGAATGAACATGTTCTTGCATGGTGTTGACGATGCAATAATTTACAAAGGTGACACACTTTCGAACCCACAAAACATCGAGAACGACAGACTTATGAAGTACCAAGTGATTTGTGCCAATCCTCCGTTCTCACTAGATAAGTGGGCTAAAGGTTTTGCTGGAGAAGGCGTAAATGACAAAGAGTTTAAGATGGAGGCCAACTATGACAAATACAAGCGATTTGACCTTGGAGTCCCTCCATCAAGCAAGGGCGATTATGCTTTCATATTACACATGCTTTCAAGTTTAGACGAGTACAATGGAAGAATGGCAGTAGTTATGCCGCACGGAGTTCTATTCCGTGGTGCAAGCGAAGGTAGAATCCGTGAGGAGCTGGTTAGACTTAACTTGCTTGATGCGGTTATTGGATTGCCAGCAAATTTATTTTATGGTACAGGAATCCCGGCTTGCATACTTGTTTTCAAAAAGAATCGCACAGCAAATGACGTATTGTTTATTGATGCAAGCGGCGAAGGAAATTACGAAAAGAGCAAAAACCAAAACATCCTGCGTGAGCAAGACTTGAAAAAAATTGTTGACACCTATAAAGCGCGTGTGGAAGTTGACAGATACAGCTTCAAGGCAAGCAAAGAGCTCATTGCAGAAAATGGCTACAACCTTAATATTCCACGCTACGTTGACACATTCGTAGAAGAAGAACTAATCGACATTGAGGCTGTAAACAAAGAAATAGCTGACCTTAAAGTTCAAATAGCCGATGTGGAAGTTGAGATGGAAAAATACCTCAAAGAATTGGGGGTGAAGTAGGAGGAGCAATGGCAGCAAAAAGACATAACATTTTCTGTCTCGACAAAGAGAAGGTTTTAACAGTCATGAAATTTCAAAATGCGGAGTTTGTGGTAGAAGAAGCCAGCAATGCCGACATTGTTAATTTTTTGATAACTAAGCATAGGCAAGAAAAGCGTAAGAATTATAGCATTCAAAAGCTGAAAGAAGACAAAGAAACAGCGACCTTGCAAATTGGCGAAGAGTCAATAACTTTCGAATTGTTTTTCTTTTATAACAAAGAACATAGTTACAACAAAACCCTAAAAGATTTCTGCACAACATTTGTAAAGCCAGAGGCAGAAATTTTTAACGCTGCCTCAAACATAATTTCTTCGATTTTATTCATAGCCAGCGGGCGAAACATTTTTGTGGTGACTACTGGGCAAGGGTTTAGAATTATTGAAGACTTTTGCGTTAGCAAATTTGGCATGAAGTTTCTCAGTGCACATTTTGAAAGTATAAAAATTGCAAAAACTGATGCTAATAGAATTTCAGGAGCAGAACACAGTGCCCGCATAATTTATGGGCAAGATGTTTCATTTGTAAACATAGATAAGTTGGACACAATTTATAAAGAGATAACTGGAAAAACAACTGATTCACAAATAATTAGAACATTATTGGCGCTTGACGCTACTTCAAAGAAGAAGTCGCTTAATATTGTCGCTAAGAATTTTTTACAACTTGGAAGCTCGCTAACGCTGGATAAATTATTGAATTTATTAGCTAACATTGATGTTATTGACATCTCAACGCTAGATGATAGCTTTAATTCCATTTTGTCACTGTCGGACAAGCACGACAAAGAGCAGATTGAAAAAAACAATTTGGAAGTGATGAGGGTTTTACACCAAGCGAAAGACACGAAGCATCTCTCGTTTGATATTTTTAATTATGATGCTGACCAATTTATAGAGGGTGACAAATTTATAATTCATCACATTAGGGGCGGCGCGACGGAAATTGAAAATAATTCACGAGAAGAGTTTGCTGAAGCAATATTTAGTGCTTATGAAACACATTTGGGCGACGATGAAGACTCGTTCTCATTGTTTTGCGATTTTATTAAGAAGACACGAATTATAACAGCAAAAGATGATTACAGTATTTTAGACGACACACTTTTAAATCACGTGTCAGGCGAGATTTCTATTGATGGAAAAAACTACTACATCCTATACGGCAAGTACTATTTAATAAATGAATCGTACACAAACAGGTTAAACAGCCTGCTTGGTGCTAAGTTAGCAAGTATAGCTGACGAAAATGTTTTTGAAACCAACTGGGATGGTAGCGAGGACAAGTTTAACAAAGATGCATCAGAGCAAGAAGACTATGCCCACTTGCATAAAGTTTTAATTGAAAACATAGAGTTTGCAGACCTAATTAAGTTTGGAGATGATTTTGTACAGATAGTTCACGTAAAAGAATGTTTTGATGGAAATATGAGAATTTTGGAGAGACAGATTGAGCTATCAATGATAAAGCTCAATGATTTACGGCGCAACAACCAAGAAGAATTTTTTAGAAAGCTGTACCAAAAGTCTAATGAAAAAGATGTAGGTAAAAAACTTTCAGAGTTTTTTGAGAATGAAGACGAATTTATTCAGGCACTTAAAAACAAAGCTCCTACTTTTATTATGGCACTAAAAACAAATATTGACTTTAACACAAGCAATTCAAACATTGCTAAACTTTGCTTACTTTCACTAATAGATAAAGCACATCACCATGCTTGCACTTTGACAATTTCTAGAATTGAGGAGGGCGAAGATGAATCAAGCCATTAAAAACAGGATAGCGGAGATAAAAGCTGGGAAAGTGCCTACAGGGTACGTTGAAGCTGGCAAGCGTTTCATCCCGTCAGAATGGAAAGTGGTAAGGCTGCGTGATTTGTTTGACAGATTAAATAGACGAAATACGACAGGCAACGATAATGTACTCACTCTTTCTGCTCAACACGGTTTGATTAAGCAAAACGACTTTTTCAATAAAGAAGTTGCGAGTAAAAATAAAGACAATTACGTGTTGCTTAAAAAGGGTGAATTTGCTTATAACAAAAGTTATTCTGGCAGCTACTACTTTGGTGCAATTAAAATACTTGAGAGATACGATGAAGGAATAGTTTCACCATTGTACATTTGCTTTAGCGCAAAAGAAGGAGTCAACAAAGAGTTTTATAAACAATATTTTGCTGCGAAATTATTCAACTTTGAAATTTTGAGAATCGCACAAGAAGGGGCTAGAAATCATGGTTTATTAAACCTGGCAATTGACGACTTTTTTAACATTAAAATTATTGAACCACCAACTGAAGAACAACTAGAAATAGCCAAGGTTTTGGTTAAATGGGATGAGGCGATTGCATTGCAGAAAAAAGTGATTGATAGGCTGGAGAGACAAAAGAAGGCATATTTAGAAAAATTCCTAACGCAAGGTGAAAATGCTGAAAAATTAGAAAAGCACATCGTACAAAAACGTGTGCGCAATAAAATTGGCTCAAAAAATGTTTTATCGGTAAGCAATAAATTTGGTTTTACAAGTCAACGGGAGCAATTTGGAAAGATAGTTGCAAGTAAAGAATTGAGCAATTACAAAATTGTGACCAAGGGCGACATTGCCTTCAACCCTTCGCGAATAAACATTGGTTCAATCGCTTTGTACTTAGGTGAAGAAGTGGGAATAGTAAGTCCAATGTACTCAATTTTTTCGTGTAAAGAAACTTTAGACCCTTATGTGCTATTATTAATTTTGAAAACAAGAAAAGCTAAGCATAAAATTCATTCTTCATTAGCTGGGAGCGTTAGAGATACATTGAGCATAAATGCACTTGAAAACATCGAGCTGACAATACCCAAAAAAGAAGTGCAGAAAAAGATAAAAGAGTTTTTCGTGAGTTTGGATGATTTAATCGAGCTAAACAACAAAAAGCTAGAAGCACTAAAGCTTCAAAAACAATCCCTGATGCAATTATTGCTTACAGGAATCGTGAGAGTAAAAGGAGGCACAAAATGAGAGACGAACAATTGCCAAGCGTAAGTGAAAAGAACATAAGTCAGTTACCAGCGATGCAGCTTTTGAATGCTATGGGCTATAACTATGTTAGCAATCAAAACGGACTTGAGGGACGAGGCAGTAAATTTGGGACTATTTATAAAGACATTCTTTTGCGTAAATTAGAAGAGATAAATTCTTTTGAGTACAAAGGTGAAAAGCGTAAGTTTAGTGGCAAAACTTTGCAGCAAGCCATTGCTGATATTGATGTGCCAATAACTGAAGGTTTGATTTATGCAAGTGAAAGCATTTATAACTTGCTTTTTACTGGCAAGAGTTATGCAGAAGAGTTGCCAGATGGCTCGAAGAAGAGCTACACACTTCGCTTTATTGACTGGAACAACATAGGCAACAACGAATTTACTTTCACCAATGAATTTGAAGTTGAAAACGAAAAGCAGTCTGGTTACAAGAAAGAGAATTCGCGCCCAGACATTGTTTGTTTTGTTAACGGAATTCCTTTTGCAATGATTGAGTGCAAAAAAGCAAGTGTTTCGGTGGAGCAAGGAGTAGAGCAGGCAATTTCATATCAAAAAACTTGGATGATACCGCACCTTTATAAATTTAGTCAGTTGGTGCTTGCGACAAATAAAAACGAAACACTTTATGCAACAACTGCAACAAGTAAGAAGTTTTGGAACAAATGGAAAGAGCAAGACGGTGAGTGGATGAATAAATGCTTAAAAGAGTTTATTAAAAATAGAATTCCAACAAATCAAGATAAAGACATAATTTCACTTTTGCATCCTAAAAGACTGTTAGAATTGGTTAGATTTTTCATTCTCTATGACAACAAAGTTAAAAAGATTGCACGCTATCAACAATATTTTGCAGTGAAAGAAATTGTCAAAACAATTGAACAGCAAAAAGAAGACGGCAGCAGACAAAGCGGAACGATTTGGCACACGCAAGGAAGTGGCAAGAGTCTGACCATGGTCATGTTCGCTAGATACATTGCAACAACGATGTCTACACTAAACCCTAAAGTTGTGGTGGTGACAGATAGAATAGAGCTTGACAAGCAAATTACTAAAACATTTTTTAACACTGGACTAAAAGCAATGAGAGCTACATCGGGCAAGAAGTTGATAGGACTTATTAACAACGATAACGCCGACATAGTGACGACAATTCTCAATAAATTTGAAGCAGCCTCGGAGCAAAAAGAGGTTAATGAAAGTAAAGAGATTTTTGTGCTTGTAGATGAAGGGCACAGAAGTAACTACGGAGAATTTTACATCAAAATGAAAAGAGTTTTCCCAAATGCTTGCTATTTGGCATTTACTGGAACACCACTTTTGAGATACCAAAAAAACACGGTAAGACAATTCGGTCACAAACTTATTCACCAATATACAATTAGCGATGGCGTGGACGATAAGCAAATAGTGCCGCTTTTATACGAAGGTAGAATGGTAGACCAAAATGTTAACCAGCGCGGAATAGATAATCAACTAGAGATAATAATCCGCAACTTGAATGAAGACCAGAAACAACAGGTAAAACGCAAGTGGAGCAAATATTCTAAAATAGCAAGCAGCGAACAGCGCTTGAAACTAATTGCGTTTGATATTTACACACACTTCACAAAAAACTTTCAAACAGCTGAGGGACAGTTTAAAGCTATACTTGCTTGTAACAGTAAGGCAGAGGCAATTAAGTATCAGCAAGCTTTTGAAGAGTTAGGGGGTCCACTTAAAACCGCGGTGGTTTTTTCTCCGCCTGATTCAAGAGAGGGCGATGTTGATGTTGAAGACGAAAACCCAGAGCTAATTAAAAACTACTACACCAAGATGATTAAAGGTTACAGAGACTATGAAGATTATGAAGAGAGCATGAAGAACGAATTCATTGAAGGTGACGAGCTTGATATGCTTATTGTGGTTGATAAACTTTTGACTGGATTTGATGCGCCAAGAGCTACAGTTCTTTATTTAGATAAAAACCTTAAAGAACATAGTTTGCTTCAAGCGATAGCAAGAGTAAACAGGCTTTATGAGGGAAAGGAATACGGCTTTATCATTGACTATCGTGGACTGATTGAAGAACTTAACACCGCGCTTGGAATGTATAGCGGTGCTGGGGACTTGAAACAGTTTGATGCAGATGACATTAGGGCAGCTGTAATTGACGTAATGAAAATAGTTGGGGATTTGCGCCAAGGCTATAGTCAACTTTTAGATTTATTCAAAAAGGTAGCCAATAAGGTCGACATGGAAGAATACGAAGTTATGCTTGAAGACAATAAAGCTCGAAATGACTTCTATGATTTATACTGTAACTTTAACAAGAATTTAGGATATGCACTTTCAAGTGAGAAGGTTTATAACTCACTTGACGATGAGGAAATTAGTAAATACAAAAAAACTTTAAAGTTTTTCCAAGAGTTGAGAACGTCGGTCAGCCGAAGATACAGCGATAGTATCGACCACAAGGCATTTGAGCCTAAGCTTCAGAAGTTGATTGATAACTACATCGTCGCTGAAGATGTGATGCAAGTAACGAACCCAATAAATATTTTGGACGTAAAACAATTTGAAGAAGAATTGGAGCGTATGGGGTCACCTAGGGCGAAAGCTGACATGATTAGAACAAGAATGACCAAGTCAATCGAGACGAAATATTCATTCAACCCAACTTATTACACTAAGTTTTCTGAGATGATTCAAGAGGTCATTGACGCTTATAGGGCAAACAGGATTTCGGATGTTGATTATTTAGAGAAGATGCAAAAGATTCTTAACTTGTTTCAAAAGGGTTATGATTCAGAAAACATTCCAAAACAACTAAAGGGTAATGATAGAGCGATTGCGTTTTATGGGACAATAGAAAAACTGCTAAAAGAAGGCGGACTTACTCTTTCTTGTGAAGACCTTTTGTTGATTACGAACAATATAGAAAGAATTGTTTTGAAAAACATTAAAGTAGACTGGAGAAATAACGATGGCGTTCACAAAGCAATCGACCAAGATATAGAAGACTTCATTTATGAGTTTGAAAAAGGAAAAGAAACTAAAATTTCACTAACCACAATAGACCAAATAACAAACGATATAAAAACAATAGCGAAGAATTACTAGGAGGCTGAATGAAGGAGCGCAGGATAAAATACGGAGATGGCGAGATAGTTTATATTCTCACGAGAAAGAAAGTGAAAAACATAAACTTAAATGTTAAGGCAGATGGAAAAATTTCTGTTTCGGCTGATCCATCTATCTCTATAGAAATGATTGAAAAATTTATAATTAGAAAAAGCCGTTGGCTTGCAAGGCATTTAAGCGTATTTGAGGTGGCAAAAGAATTGTTTTCTCCTCCAAAGGAATATGTGAGCGGTGAGAATTATAATTATTTAGGAAAGCAGTATAGACTAAAGGTTTCTCAAAGTAATAATGAACAAGTTGAGATAGATGGTGGATTTCTAAAGCTGTATGTAAAAGACAAAGATAACCTTGAAAGAAAAAAGTCACTAATCAATAAGTGGTTCAAGGATCAAATTCAAATTGTTCTGGGGAAAGTTTTCAAAAAAATGCGCGAAAAATTTTCAACCATTTTTAATGATAGTTGTGATTTAAGAATTAGAGCGATGAAGACAAGGTGGGGGACGTGTAACGCAAAGAAGTTGTTGATAACACTAAACTCAAACTTGATTTTTGCCCCAGAGTATTGTATTGAATATGTTGTGCTTCACGAACTTTGCCATTTCAAGTTTCAAAACCATTGCAAGGGTTTTTTCGAATTGCTTGAAAATTTAATGCCAGACTGGGAAGCGAGAAAGAAAATACTAGACGAAGAAATTGCTAGACACATAGTTGCTTAAGTGATTAGGAATAAAAAGGAGAAATAAGTTGAAATTTACAATAGACAAATTTATTAAAAACAACGAGAAAGGATTATTTCTTTTGGATTCTCCAACTGGGTTTGGTAAGACTTATGCAGTAAAACAAATCTTGAAAGGATATTTACGTGGGGAAATCCATCAAAATGTTGATAGAATGTTTTTTGTTACAAATCTTAAAACGAATTTGCCGTATGAGGAGATAATTGAAGAACTGTCTGACAAGGAAAAAGAACAGTGTGCAAGGATTAGATCGTATGATGATGACTTGATTCTTGCTTGGGATGTGGCTAGGAATATTCCAGCCGAAGTTTTGAAATCAAAAGAATATAAGGCGTTAAAATCGGATATAGAAATACTGGCAGACCTAAAAAGAGAGAAAAGAGAACTTAGGAAACAGAATAAATCTACATCAATGAAGCAGCGTGGAATTGAGGGTTTTAAGAAGAAAATATCAACAACAACCGAACCAGCCTTTAGAAACTTTCTCAAGAAAAAGTATTTTACAAATAAATCGTCAATTGACAAAAAGCAATTCATTAAAGATAATGAGTGGTTTAGAACTCTATATCCAATATCAGAGTTGGAGTTAAAGAAGGTTATAATAATGACAACGGCAAAATTCTTTTCTCCCACTAATTTATTTTCAAGAATGCCGTTTTTTATTTACGATGATGCATTACTAAATAATTCAGTTGTTTTTGTAGATGAGTTTGATGCAACAAAGCAAACCGTATTAAGTCAAATTATTGAACATTGTTTAAAAATTAATATTGATATAATAAGTTTATTTACGAACATACACTATGTACTGCAAAGTTTAAAATTTCCTAAAAAATTATTGCAAACTGCAGGGGGTGTTGATGAAAGCAAAGATTGGAAAAATGGAGATGAAAAGAGGTATTACTCATCAGAAGAAATTATTTCTTTAAATAAAGAAAAGTTTTTGGAAGTATACACCAAAAACAATTTTGATCTACTTCTAAAGACTTTGAATTTCGATTACCAAAAGTCATTTTTGTTCGATGATGGAAATCATGTAACTGTGTATAGTGATGCTTCAAAAAAGAGTTTGTCAGTGAATGAGAACAGAGAAGAAAACTATCTAAGACTGGTTGCAGATAGATATGATATAAGCAAGTTATCATTGAACTCATTGCTGTGGGAAGTACAAAATTGTGTCGATTATTTTATTAGAGGTGTAAAATTTTTGACCAATAATTATTTTAGAACTTTGAACACAAACAAGCAGGGTCAGTTCCAATTTAAATATACTCAAGATGAAGCACTAATGACTGTGCTATCAGCATTTAACTTAAATGGAGAAAATAGAGACTATATTCAGAAGATGCTTACTGATGGAAGGTACAATGTCAGCAGAAACGAAAACATGACAAGAAAAGGGTTTAGATTTACTGAGATTGAAGACAGTAATTATCATGAACTCCAATCTGTTGCAAGACAATTTAACTTTGAGACAACGCCTGAAAACGTTATTGCACTGGTCGCTTTGAAAGCAAGAGTAGTGGGTGTGTC
>WQRI01000030.1 GCA_009786825.1 Bacillota bacterium | reverse complement strand
AGCCGTTCTACCTATCGCCCCTACGCCCGATACGCTCGGTGGTGGCGAGTCTTGCATTACGCTAATTACAAACGTACCCGTAACTGAAGGCGTTACAGTCGATGTTGCAGTTACAGTTGCCACACCCGCTGCCCTAATAGACACTAACCCTGCGTTGTTTACTTGCACAACTCCTGTGTTAGAACTGCTCCACGAAACTGTCTGTGCTGGGCTGAAATGCCCCGTAACACTTGCGCTTAACTGCAAAGTAGTCGCGCCCGCAACAAAGTTATGCACTATCTGAATTGGGTGCGGTAAGGCTGTCGTGCCAACCGCGTTGTTTGGTCCTCTAACTGTTACACTTGTTGCTTGCGGCGTGTTGTTTTGTGTTACGCGTATGGTCACTTCTTCCCATTGCGAAGGCGTTTGTACGCTTGTTACACGAAGCACAGCCTGTCCAGCCCTAATCGCATTTATCGTAACATTTTGCCCGCTCTGAGCAATAGATACATAATTCGCGCCGCTTCTAATAGACCACGTAACCGCAGTATTTGGGTCGTTAACAGCAATCAGTTGCACGCCCAACTGCCTAGCCGGCGGCAACGCCCCATTGTTAGCAATCTCCATAACACTTGTATGGTCACCGGTAACAGCAATGCCCCTAACAATCGGTCCGGCATATGGCTGCTGAATAACGTATATGGCAATCTCCTGAGAAACTTCTTGATTAGCCGTATTTCTAACGCGCGCACGCGCCGTAACTATTACAGTATCAGAATGGCCCCTATCAACAGCAACCGCACGCACATATCCACCACTAGAAACAGTAAGTATAGTCCCATTACAACTAGTAGACCAATAAAGGTGACTATCACTACCACTAACCCTCACAACATCAACAACCAACTGCGCACTCGCACGCTGAGACGCCGGCGGCACAGGATAAGTAATCTGCAAACCCACAACCCCATCAGGCATACCCAAACTAATACTATGCACCGCCGCCGCACGTGTGAAATTGGTAGCAACCGAGTTTACAGAGTTAGGAAACCCCGGCGCAATTGCTACAACTTTTATAGAATTTATGCCTGTTGATATTATAGAACCGTAACGGTCGTAATTCTCCGCCCAATTTGCTAAATTAAATGCCTGCCCTACCATCCCTGCACCCGCGTGCGCAACTTGCACCGCAAACACATTTCCACTATATATTCTGTAGTACGTCGCGTTTGTAACTCCACTCCAGTTAAGAATGTGTTCATTCGCTACAACATTAGCCGGCGCAGCCAAGTTAGACACCGAAGCGCTATCAGCCCACCTAGCGTCTGTAGACACAGCCCTTACAGTAAAACTATGCGCCCCGCCACCAGCAATATGCCCAAGCACATTGAAAGACGTCACCACACCCAGCGTATATATATGAGTACCATCTCTATAGATTCTATATCCAGTAGCACTTCCTACCGCACCCCAACTCAAAGTCGTGCCACTAACACTCACCACCGGCGCCGACAACTGACCCCATTGTACGGAACCACCCCTAGCAGATGTATGCCAGTAACTAGCCATGCTTGTCGCCGACACGCTAAAAGTGTGCATAGTACCCGCAACCCCAAGTCCCACCAAATTCAAACTCGTCACATTACCCGGATTAGAAATGTGAACATTATCACGATATACTCTATATCCATTAGCATCACCAACACTATTCCACCTAAGAGTATTACTATCCATTCGCACATTTGTCGGCGTATCAAGTGTGGAAGTCCTAGTGAATGTTACTATTTGTGTCTCTCTGCTTGTAATATTCCACCAGGCATTCATTTGAGTAACATTATCCATTTCAATACGACCCCACTCAACTCGCAACGTTATCTGATTTTCGCCCATTCGCAAATTAGCAATTGGTAACTGAAACGTACCTTGGTGCCTAACTCCTATACTATTTCTGTTGTTCCTTATCTCCAAGTCAATAGCAGGGGTTCCAACTATACTACCATTAGCAACCACTCTAACAGACCTTATATACAGCGAAGCTCCTCCAGAAATACTTACATCCCAACTCACAACACCGCTGGCATTTACTGAGAGACTTCTAGTATTAAGATTTGCATATGCATATTCCTGCTGTATATTACCACCGCTATTAAAATGTACTATGCCCAGTACACCGGCTAAAGCAATACTAAACCCTAGCGCCAGTATTGCTAACCTTTTAAACTTTTTTGAAATTTTCCCCATAATTTCTTCCCCCTTATTATGTTAGTTTTAATATTTTGTTAATTTTCAGCGCATCTTCAGCGCGCCGTATATTAACATTCTGTTAAAGTGTATAAGTATATTTTATCAAAAAAAAAAAAAGTCAAGCGTATGAACAAACTTTTAACAAATATTAACAACAAACTTTTATGTATTAAATTAAACACAAATTTATTTGTTTAAATTGAATGGCGTTTTGTGTTAAAATTAAAAGATGCCACGACGTTTTTTTGCCGTGGCTTTTTTAAAATTATATTTATACTACTCACGAGTAGGCTACTCGTGAGTAGTATAAATTATTTGTTTGTATTAAACAACGAAATAATAAAAAAAATTTTGCCTCGCGAAATTCTCTCGCTTGAGACTAACATTTCCTAGGTCATTAAAAAACAGTTAAGGGTTTTAACTTAACTGTTTTTGTGCGTTGTCTATTGTGGTGTTGCAGAGTTTGTCTACTAATTCGTTTAGTTCTATTCCGCTGTGTCCGTATACGTGGATAAAGTTTATGTCTGTGCATTGGTTTTTTAGGTTTACGAGGCGTTGCCACAGTTCTTTATTTTTTACATCAGTCCATTTTGTGCCTTCTTTTCTTTGCCAGTTGTTTTTTTGCCAGTTTTTATACCAGTTTGTTATTCCCTCAACTACGTACTTGCTGTCTGAGTAAACTAGTATTGGATAGGCTGTTTTGTTGCTTAGCGCTTCTAGCCCTTTTATAACGGCGGTTAACTCCATTATGTTGTTGGTTGTGTTTTTGGCAAAGCCGCTGTCTGTTTTTGTGTGCTTAGCGTTTGTGTTTTCTGCGCTCTCGCCAAAAACCAAACAGTATGCCCACGCGCCAACGTTGTTGGTATCTTGATTGCCGCGACAAGCGCCATCTGTGTATAGAAAAATTTTATTCATATTTTTAGTTGAGAGTGTAGAGTTGAGATTTGAGAATGTCTACACTCTTAAATAACTTAACATTTGAACAGTCTGCAATTGGTCTCGCACAACCATTCTCAACTCTACACTCTCAACT
Organism: Bacillota bacterium; assembly: GCA_009786825.1. Classification (GTDB taxonomy): domain Bacteria; phylum Bacillota; class Clostridia; order Christensenellales; family WQRI01; genus WQRI01. The sequence continues at coordinate 14,653 of WQRI01000030.1, read as the reverse complement.
CTCAACTCATAGAGTTATTCTGTTCTTAGCGCTACAACTGGGTCTTTTTTTGCGGCTATTTTGCTTGGAATGTAGCCCGCTAGTAGTGTTAAAAATGTGGATACGCCTATTAGAAGCAACCCTTGCCACCACGGAAGTTGTGCTATGCGCCCAACCATTACGCCCGTCTCACCGCTTATCATTGGCGCTGTTATCCAGTTAAACGGGAATGTGAGAAGCCACCCTATAATCACGCCAAAAACCCCCGATGTGAACCCTATCAGTACTGCCTCTGCGCTGAATACCCGCGAGATATCTTTCTTGCGCGCCCCGACGGCTCTTAAAACGCCAATCTCTCGTGTGCGTTCTACAACCGACACGTATGTTATTATGCCTATCATTATGCTTGATACTAAAAGTGAAATACTTACAAGCGCCACCAAAACTATTGTCACCGCGTTTATTAAAATCTCTAGTAAGTCTGTGATTTCGTCTGCTATGTTGTTGTATAGTATGTGGTCGTAGTGTGAGGGTTGTCGTGCGTTCCAAGCCCTTATATGCGCCCTTATCTCGTGAAGCGCTGAGAATGACGTTGGGACAATTTGTATACCCGTTGGGTTTGTTAGCGTGCCAACGCGAAGCATCTCAAGGCGCGACTCTCTTTCAAACTGTAGCGGGTTTGCTGGAAATGGCAAGCCGGTTCTTAAATTTATAAACGGATACTGCGCTTGAAGAAGCGCTATATCAGAGTTAGCCGCGCTCTCAAGCATATAATCTATAAGTTCTGTTGTAAAGCCAACGCCCGTTGGAAGTACATCTACAACACCGCCCCTAATAATACGCTTTATGCCCACAATTTCTAGTTCTATATTATTTGGGTTTTGGTATAAGACCGCGCGCTGTGCTTGTGCTGTCGCGTTTGGTGATGGGTCGAAAAATTGTTCTGAGCTTGTGCCTAGGTTTTGTATGTTCGGCACTTGTATACCGCCCGGAAGCGTTCTATAGCCATTCCAAATAAACCTATCGTTGTTATGCACAACGCGCATAGTCCTACCCACAATATCAGAAAATGCGTGATTCTCGTTATAGTCTATCCCTAAGTTGTTTAATATATTGCGCTCTATCCTGTTAAAGCGGTCTACAATTATTACTGTCTCGTTTTTTTCAAGCGCAGGACGCCCTTCTATAATCTCGTAATGCAAATTTAAAAAGTCTTGATTTTGCGGAAGTTCGAAAAAACTGCCCGTTCTTCTACCGCCCCAGTTAAAGCCCGATGTTGTGTTAACCCAGCCGTAAGCCGTTGGGTGTATATCTGTTTGAAGCCCCGCATCACGCCTAACAAGCACGTTAAGGTTAAGCCCGCGCGCTATGTTAATGTTGTGAAATAACTCTGGGTTTAGCCCTTGCAGATATTCTACAAACTCGTTTGTAAAGTTGTTAAAGTGAAGTTCTGGGCTAAAATCTTCCCTATCAAAAACGTAAAGGGTTTCTGTATCGGGGAATTGCTCGAATTCTTCTTCTGGTATGGGGCGACCACCACCGCCCGGCATTTGTTCATTTGTTTGCTCCCACATACTTAGCGGGAAAGACGCAAGGGTTGTATTTGCCGTTTGTGTTGCATAGTGGTTAAGCCCGCCCGATAAGGCTAGTACTAGTGCTAAGCCTATAATGCCTATGCTTCCTGCAATCGCGGTTATGGCTGTGCGAATTTTTTTAGTAAGTAGGTTTTTACCGCTTAAGTTAAGCGCGGTAGAAAAGCCCATAGAAATAGAGACCGTGCGGTTTGGTTTTTCTTTTGTAAGTTTTTTTGCGGGGGGACGATTTTTTTGTAAAAAATCTCCCCCCGCACCCCCTTCAAAAAATTCTTGTTGGTTGGTGTCATCATCCAAAAGTGTGTCTGTTAAATTATCTGCTACTTCAGTTGCTTGCTCGATTTCTGCATAATCTATTGGCGCGCTAGCAAGTTGCTTCTCGGTTTGCTCTACCTGTTGGTTTAAAACTTCGTCGTTAACTACCAGCCCATCTTTCAACTCTATAATTCTGTCGCTGTATTCTAGCGCTAGTTCTCTGTTGTGGGTTACCATTATAACAAGGCGCGTTGTGGATATCTCTTTTATAAGTTCCATAACTTGCACGCTTGTTACACTATCTAGTGCGCCCGTAGGCTCGTCTGCCATTAGTATTTTAGGGTCGTTAACAAGCGCTCTTGCTATAGCAACGCGTTGCATTTGCCCGCCCGATAGTTGATTTGGGCGCTTTTTTAAATGCCCTTCTAACCCAACACTTATAAGCGCTTCTTTTGCGCGCCTGTGTCGCTCTATCGGACCAACACCTGAGATACTAAGCGCAATAGCAACATTCTCTAAAATGCTTAAGTGCGGAATAAGATTATAACTTTGAAAAATGAAGCCTATCGTGCTGTTGCGGTAAGCGTCCCAGTCTCTGTCTTTATAGTTTTTTGTGGATACGCCGTTAATAATTAAGTCGCCGCTTGTGTATTGGTCTAGCCCACCAATTATGTTTAAAAGCGTAGTTTTGCCACACCCGCTCGGACCCAATATACTAACAAACTGCGCGCTTCCAAATTCTAAAGACACACCCCCCAAAGCGCGCGTAAAATCTTCCTTCCCCAACTTATAATCTTTTACAATATCAACTAACTTTAGCATAATTATTTAAAATGTAAAATGCAAAATGTTAAATGTTAAACGGCTGTATGCATTAAATGCAAAACTTTTGAACAGTCTGCAATTAGCAGTTGTACACAATTTACAGAGTTCACAACTTTGCAATTTTATGCCCGATATACGAAAAACTCTATTTGTTCAGAAAAATCTGAGCTTAGAAAAATTAAAGACAGATTAGCAAATGGCAAAGAATAAAACCCGTTTGCTTTTACTTTTACTGTGTGCAAGCCATCAACTATATTATATGCACCATTTATTAAACTACTAACAGACACTCTTATTTCGTAGTCGGTTCTCATTTGGTCTAGTGGCAAATATATGTTAAAAGGTATACCACCGATAACAAGCGTGTAAGACCTAGCAAGCAAACTACCACTTAAAAAGACAAACTCGTTTGTTAGTGTGTCTAACCTTAAGTATGTTGGGGCTGAAAATTGATGTATAACTATGTTTTTACTAACGCTCCAAATTCTGCTTTGAAAAACTTCTAGCCCTGTATTTAAATAACTTGGCAAAACGGCTCTTATAACAATATTTAAATCTGTTGCGTACACATTTAGTTGCTCAAAAAAGTATTCTACAACATTTATTCTGTTGCTTGGCGAAATAAAAGATATGTTATTTGACAAATCTCTAATCTCAAAACTAACATCTGCTTGCCCCAAATATGCACTATCCCAAACTAAATAACGACCATCTAACATTAAATTTGTTGGGCTTGTTAAAAGTATACCCGATATGACAAACGATATTGGGGTTGTGAAATCTGAGTCCAAAATTAAAAGATTATGCTGATATAGTAAGTTACTACGAATAGATACAGAGTGTAAGCCATTTTCTAGCCCTAAATAATTTATGCTAAAGCGACCGGCCCTTGCAGAAAACACAAAGTCTGTCTCGCCTATTCTTATTGTGTAAGTTGCTTGATTAGGCAAACTTGTGTCCGCTTGCCAAGTAATTTCGTTAAGCTGTGTGTCTAGTACTATATTTGTTGGTTGTTGGCTAGCAAACAGCATAAAACTAAATTCGTATACACTCAAAGAGTTTAAAATTGTTATAACATTTTGTGAAGTATCAAGCAAAACTTTACTAACACTAAGAGTAATATTTATAGACCCACTACTAGTAAGCGGAAATTTTTCTGCTATATTAACTCTGTTTGTACCTACTTTAGCATCTGCGTGATTTGTGTAACTAGAAGTAACTAAAAAGTTTGTGTTAGTGCCGCCCACACTATCCCACACTAGATAACGCCCTTGCAGCCTTACATTAGTTGGGGCAGTTAAGCTAACCCCTATCAAAGTAATTTCTGCTGGCTGTGAATAACTTGCATACTTTGTTAAAACCCCATCTACAAATGTAGTTATTGTACTGCCTATGCGCACTATTCTTAAAGTGTAATAGCCTTCGTTAATATTTAAAGCATCTATATCTATTGTGGCTTCAAACCACGATGCATTCAATAAAAATTCGAAGTCGTGCATATTTGGTCTTTTGATATAAACATTATACCAATTGAATAATTGTGAATTCAAAGTTATTTGCTGGCTATTTGCAGATAAAATATACGGCGGGTCAATTTCTATAATATTTACTTCAGTAATAGAAAACACAACCGGCTGGCTTAGGGGGGACGATACATAAACTTGTCTGTTTTCTATATCAACCAAAGCACCCGACGCCCTTACAAAAAAGTTTACATCAGCCACCTTTGCTATATCGCGTAAAACTGAGATTATATAAAGCGTAAGGTTTTGGCGCTCGAACTCATCTACCCTTTGCCCATTTGCATAAGCATAAACCACAAATTTTTGCGCACTCTCTACATTGCTCCACGATATAGCATATGTACCCGAAAATAATCTTGGCGCCGCACTTTTAGTAATTGTAAAACTATTGTCTAGCACAAAATTTATGGTTGCATAAAAATCGTACTCTAAAAAAGGCACACCCAAAGTCAAATTCATACTAAGCACATTATTACGTACAACAAATGAAGCATAAAAATCGTACTCTAGTTGAAATGTATCGTCATAAATATACTGCATAACAAATCTGCCGTTAGTAAACTCTACTTGCGTGTTATAAAGCATAAAATAAAAGCGCTCGTTGTAAATTATAACGTTAAAATGTTCTTTAAAATAATCTGGCTCTTCTTGCATAGCGCTTAACAAATACTCTTCATATAAAAACCAAAAATGCTCTGCACTAACAATGTTATGCCCCGCTGTAAAGGGGAACATCCACGCAACAGACAATATAATATCTAAATTGCTACTAGCACCCTCACCTAGAAATTCTTCTAATTCCATTCGCTGTGATATAGTTGCTATACTTACTAGGTCTCTTTTACCAGCCTCGTCGGGCAAAAATACACCTTGAAAATACGAAAGGCTATTTAAGTCGCTATCACCACTTCTATTATCACACCCAACAAAAATGCCAAATGCAATAGTTAGCACTAAAATTAAAATTATCTTTTTAAATTTTCTCATAGTTTTTCTCATATTTTTTTCTCTTGTAAATAAGTTTACTCACTAATCTCAAACTTGCTGTAGATTATTTTGTCGTTTGGTTTTAGTGTGAATTTTTGTGGTTTGTCTTGGTCTGTGAAAAAGATGTTTTTGTTATCTCTGATTATGCCTAGCGGTAGTAGTTTTTTGCCGTTGCCGTTGAATACAGCGTGTGTAAACTCGGCATAAGATGAGAATGCTGTAGGCTCTGTTATGTCAAAAATCTCACTTGCCTCAGATACTCTCACATTCATTTTGTCTGATGTGTAAGAGAAAATCTCTTCGTAAAAGCGCTCTGCTTTAATATCACTTAAAAGCCTTGCCGCAAACAAACTTATAAGTTTTGTAGACACAACTATGTTTTGCACGTTAAACTTCTCTAACGACTTTTGGTTATTTGGCTCTAGTATTTCGGCTACTATCGTAAACGGGCGCGCCTCAATCCCTACAGTTGCAGATAACTCTATCAGCGTTAAAAACACGTTAGCATCGTATTTTTCTGGCGAGACTGTATCATCAGAAAATATTACAGCAGTAGTAAGGCTACAGCCCTCGCGCGATAAGTCTGTCGCAAAGCGCTCTATCTCGCCCACCCCATAATGCTTAACTTGCATACCCGGGTTGTCGGACAGCAAACTCTCTAGCATATATTTTTGCTTTTTGTTCTCGCCTATTATAAATAGTTTTAGCAGTTGCTTTTTCTTGTAGTTTTCACTCACTCTTAAAACCCTATCAGTTTTGTAAGCCCTGCTTCTTTTTTTAGTTGCGTCTGCTTTACTCTCTGCTAAAACAAACATATTATCGTCAAAATAAATTGTTGGTAAACCTAACCCGTAGTGCATTAAGTAGGTCTCTCTTGTCATTCTTTCTATTGGGTAGAACGTGCTTCCCTTGTAAGAGAGTAAGTCGGTCAAAACACCCGATAACTCTGGGCAATTAACCGCAATTGCTAAAAACTGCCCCAACTTTCTGTTATGAGAGAAAAACTGAATGTCTTTGTCGTGCAAGCCATCTATCTCGTTTTTCAAACGGCGCATAATATCAGCAGCCCCAATCGTGCTTGTCTCAACCCCTATCGGAATGCGCGACTTAAAATTTATGCTTGCTAAATTTAACACTAGTTTAAGCGTTGCATAGTCTGCACTACAAAGTTGGTCGCTACTCCCCTCACTTACGCTGTCGTTCATTATAAGTAAGCCACTTGCGTTTGTAAGGGCTATCTCTTCTAGTTCGCTTAAACTAGATGGCTCGCCCTGACGCACCAAAAGCCTTAGCCTACCCTTAGGCTTCACCTTTAAGTTTGCAAGGCTTGCAGATAGTTCTGCAAGTACGTAAGCGCGCGGCTTGTCTGATAAAATTAAAACTGTTTTTTCACGGCAACTGTTCATCAAGTCTATAAGTATTGCCGGCACTTCTACGTTATAACGTAATATAACAACGTGGTCGTTCAAGTTAAGTTTGCCCTTTGCCTTGCCCTTGTTAAAGATAAACTCTCTTAGCATAGTTGTTACAATAGCAATTATAGTACCCGTAAAAAGCACAAGCCCAACAACAACAACTATGTTAGCAATAATTAACAGCGCCATATTCTCAACATCGGCAGCAAAAGCAGGTATAATTAAAAAACTGACAACATCTACAAACGCGTGGAAGAAGTTGTCAAACTCGTCTGGCGCTAACAAAATTGCTGCAACCGCCGCACCAACCAACACCAACAAATTAAGCGCCACAAGAAGCATTACAGTCATAACAACAGGACGCTGAGACATTGTCACAGTAAATGTAGACATAGTCCTTCTCAAAAACTTTCTCATAAAATTTTACACTCCCATATATTACAAAATATTTTAATACTTTTATTATATTACACTTGCAAAAAAAAGTCAAGCAAAACCCCGCGTTTGCCTTATAGTTTTCTTTTAAAAGAGTTGTTCCACAGCCTATGGCGCGTAGTAAAAGGTCACAACTTTTACTACCTTAAAATCCCTCGGCGCGAGTTAGCATCTAGTATTGCCGCAAACTTGGGGGATACATCTCGCATACCACGGCGACTGTTTTGCGTATCGCCCGTGTTTTCTAAAGCGCCCCAACTGCCCCACTGCGACTGTCTCTCTCCTATATAACTAAAATGCATAAATAAATCTACGCCAACACTCGCGTGCAGCCTAAAGTTTTTCATATAAAGCTCGTACATTCTCGGGTGAATTTGCGAGTCCCACACCGCTTGGTTATACGGCCACACACCTTGATTATGCGGCTGCATATGTTGCCCACCCTCGTAAACAATAAGGCGCGCACCGCTTGCCACTATAAGTTGGCTCATCTCTTTAACACCCGTGGCTATTTCTTCCCACCGCGCAAAAACAGCGTCCAGCACATCATCAGCACTAATAGCGGATGGGTTTTGCATCCATCTATTGTGGTCGTACTCTGTAAAACTAAAATAGCCAGAGTTTGCAATAGCATCGGGCATAGTTCCGCGAGCCTTCCAAAAATCTATGGTTTGTTGCATAAAGGGCAAATGCAAATGTGTCTTAACACCAACTGTAACAAGCCTATTTCTATAACGCCCGCTAAACTCGGCTTCAAAAATTCTGAACACGCGCTCCATTAAATAGGCTTGGCGTAAGTGCCTTGCCCTATCATTCCAAACTGTGCCGTAAGTATATTCTATATGTGCAAGGCTAGCCCGCAAACTATCACTCGCGCCGTAAAGCCCGCCGTCCATCCACCTGCCTTGCTCAAAGCCCGTGTGCCAAATCTCGTTGCTAAACTCTATATAAACTTTAAGACTACTGTTAAGGTTGTCTCTTATAAGGCGCGCCATTTGCCTAATATAGTCATCTGTAGCCATATGCGGAACACAAAACCACGCGTTAGAGTTTGTTACGTTAGCAAGTTTAATTAGATACTCTAGCGGCAAGCCGTTCACATCGTAAGTCCAGTCATTCATTCGTGGGCGGTCTTCCCAATGCATTTGTCTAGACCCGTTAGTATCAACAGCGTCCATAAACCGCAAGTTGTGCATAGGTCTTAGCCCATCTAAAAAGTCATTCCTAAAAAGCGGCATTCTATGCTCTCTATGTAAATAGCGCACGGGGATAAGGCGCGTATTTCTAACCCTGTTAGCGTAGCAAGAGCGCCGTATAACAATCCACCGATGGTCTTCCCCCCTAAGCAAATAAGCCTGCAGCGGCTCTGTTAACTTAAGCCTAATTTGGTTTGGCACGCGCGATATAACTTCCATACCGCCAACAAACTCAAAGTCACCGTCCCCCTCATACAAAAACACAAAGTCGCCACTATAGATATTGTTAATTAAAATTATCACGGCGTACTCACCGCCATCAGTAAAATTTATGCCAACAGGATAACCATCTTCCGCAAGGTCTACATTCAACTCGAAGTGCCAGCCGTTGCGCGTACGCAAATGATGCCGCGTTTTCATAACATCGTTAAACATAAGCGTTCTATTAAAATAATAATGGCTTCGCCCAATATTCATACCGATAGGCAAATTCCGCGCGGAATAAAAAAAGCCAAGTAAACAAAAAAACTGCTAAGTATAATCGATATACAAAGCACGCTTGCTATAATTATTCTGCGCCTAGTAAATCGGCGCTTGCTAGGCACAACAGCCACATCAGCATTTGCCCTAGGCTTTGGTTTAGGCTTACCCTTTGGCTTGCTAGCCGACCTTTGCGCTTTGCTATCCGACCCACGCTTGCTAATTTCTCTCATACTTAAATTATACCACAAATATTTTATTTTTGCAACACTTTGTATAACACGGCTTCGCGTTGTCAATAACCTAATCATACCACACAAATCATATCATAACGAATTTCTGTTCCGCTACGCTGCACAAGGAAATTCTTTTATGATATGATTTGTTAGCGGGTGCTACACCCGCTTCGCGATAATTCTATAAAATAAGGAGATAAAAAATGATTGCATTAAAAAATTACCAGCACTTAAACGAACTTCTAAATCAAGAAGAACTTATAAGGGCTGTAGCAAACCACTATAGCGGACTAACAAAAGAGCCACAAATCAAAACGCTTTACAAAAACATAATAAAACAAAGCGAAAAAAATTCTACCGACATTCTAAAATATCTAGAAAGCCACATCTAACAATGTTAAATGTTAAATGTTGAATGTTAAATTGTTATGCAAAAATGTCATTCTGAGCGAAGCGAAGAATCTAGCGAAGCGGTATGTCACCCTGAGCGAAGCGAAAAAAAATTAAGGAGTAAAATCACTATGGTAAAACAACTAAACGACAAACTTATGCTAACAGATGTTCTAACACATCTAAAAGATATTATGACACTTTCCGGTATGGCTTTCAAAGAGTCTAACTGTGAGAAAATGCGCGCAATGGTCACTAAAACATCAGAGCGCGTAGGCGAAAACCAATTTGCCCTATTCCAATATATGAACCAAAACGGAATGTACCCAATACAAAACGCCGACCCAAAACTAGTAAAACAATCAATAAAAACCTTCTCAGAATAACGCAACCAAAAAAGGAACGCGAGAAATCTCTCGCGTTCCTTTTTTGGTTAATTTAGAATTATGAATTCAGAATTATGAATTGTTACAAACCATTAGATGCTTTGCATTTGAACAGTTAGCAGTCAATCTTTCCCCGCGGTAGCGGTGTAACACTTGTTACTTGTTAATTGTTACTTGATACCTGATAATTAGTTATCTAGTCCCCATTCGTTTGCTTCGCTCTTTCTACGCGCTCTTATTTTGCTTTGGGCGATGTAGCCTGCTGTGCCGGCTGCGCCTACGCCTGCTACTGAAAGTGTGCCGATTATTATGTTGCGGGCTAGATTAGAGCCGTTGCTCTCACTTGGCACGTAAGGTATATACCATACTGCAAACAACAATAGTGTGTCTAAGCCTGCTTCTAGGTCTAGCATATGAAGCGGTAAAAGTAGTTGCTCTGTCTCTGGGCAAGGTTGTAAAGTATTGCCACCGCGCGACAGACTCCAGCCAAAGAATATTGCGCCGTATATATCTACTTCCAACTGCGGCAGAACAAACTCTAGCGCGTACTGTAGGCTTAGGTCTTGGTGGCTCATACGCGCCCCGCCGAAGTAATGCTCGCATACTAGTATTATTCTCACATAGCCTTCTTGTATTATTGGCAAGTCTAAGATGCCATCTTGTATAACACAGCTTGCTGTGCCGCGCGTAACAAATATTGTAAACTCTGCATAAAAACGTGGGTCTGCTGTCGCTGTTGCTCTGATTACTGCCGTGCCAACACCATAAGGCAGTACTGCTATAAAGCCATTCCTATCTGTGATTTTGCCCGCGTTAACATCGCCCGTTTCGTAACAAACATACGTACCTAATATTCTCACAACGCTGTTGTCGCTTGAAGTCCACACAAAATCTGTTGTTACATCGCCGTGCGTGATTATGCCTAGGCTCAACTCCAGCATTTGTCTTTGGGCAACATCAGATAACGTGTATACACCGTCGTTGTACACTAGTGGTATAAGCATTGCCGTATGCTCGCGCACTACACCATCACCTAAAATCTCTATATTTTCTAGCCTTGCTTTGTCTACTGCGACTATAAATGTGCCAACAAACTCTGTGTCTGGCTGGGTCGCCGTAATCGTTACTACGCCTTCTCCTACTGCCCTAAGCATAACTATATTGCCCACATTACTACCCAAAAATACTACCACATCACCACCGCAACTGCTTGTCCACACAAGGCTTGATGCCCTTGCGAAAGAGCCACCAACGGTCGCCCAAAGTTGTGCAACCGGCAAACTAATATCGTCCGGGCGGGGCCAAACTATATACATCTCATATCCAAATACACCCACAATTGGACCCTTTATTCTAACAGACGTCCTACATTCTTCCACAATCTCAAGCGTAAACTCGTTAGAAACCGTTCCACACAACACACCTACTGCCCTAACAGTCACAACTCCTGCGCTAACTGGTCTAAGTGTTAAAGCACTTATAAGGTTATCACCTTGCGCTATTGTATGTTTGTTATCCAAAATCACAATGTTTTGCGTGCATACAACCCACCTAATTTCTTGCGAAATTGAAGCGTGAGAAACGCTTACAAGTGCGCGTAAGTCTATGCTGCCGCGTGCATTTATATCTGTGTAGCCGTACGGAATAATAAGTGTTGCTTCCGTCTGTCCGCCTACCGCTGTCGTAAGATTAATGCCCGTAACCGCCGCTTGCTTTACACTAATCTCGCGCGAGTCATATACACTTGACGTAATTACAGATGTCGCAGTTATAGTAACCGCTTGAGTAAAGCCCGTCTGACCCCTATCAAGCGCGATTACTGTCACGATGTTCGGGTTTACTGTGTTTAAAACAAAAGCAACAAATTGCCCCTGAATATTTTCAACTCCAAACCCCGCTTTCGCGCCACAACTAGACGTCCAAATAACATTTGAAGCCGCCGCACCGCCTACTCCACTTACCGCAGCAATTAATTGCACGCTTGGTAAGTCTGCAGTCAAAATTGGTCTAGCAAGCGGTATAACGAGGCTGCTGATAGACGGCATTGCTACACTAACATTCGTTACTTCCGGTTCTATCAACTGGTATACAAAAATTCTGAACGTGCCAACCGCACCAACCGCACCAACCGGCGTAGCCGTTATTATAAATGGTCCACCTGTGCTTCTACCCGTAAGCCTAATACCGCTTTCCGTAAGCGACATACTCAAAAACTCACTCGGGTTACCTATTGCTGCCCCACAACTAGAAGTCCACGTAACTAGTTGATTAGTTATATTATACCCTTCAATAACTGCTCTCATCTCTATAAAACCGTAACTATCACCCGGTATAATACCTATGCGACGCTCTACAAACTCATCATTATCACAGAAAATACTCACGCCCGTAGCAACAGCCGTGCCGTCCCTAACAATAGTCACATAGAAAGCATACGGTACATTACCTACGCTACTAATTGCAGTAATACGCGTAATACCAACCCCACGTACTGTAAGCCTACCTTCCGCGTCTATTGTAGCAACGTCTGTCTCACTAGAAGCCCAAGTAAATACGTTACCTGCCCCCGCAAGATTATAACCAAACGCTGTAGCCACAAACTGCGTCGCATTACTCAGCGAACCACCGCCCACAAGTTGCGTCCCGCAATGCGCCACCTCAAAAGCCCTAACACCACCACTCACGCTAATACCCGCAACTACCGGCACAGGCGGCGTTTGGAAAAACACATCAACTCTAAACTCTGCAACCACACCGCCAACACTAGAAACCGCCTGAATAAGCGTAAACTGGTTTGTGCGCTGGCTAAGTTCCCACATACTCATACCGCTAGGCCAAGCCGCGTGTATAGCGCCGCTAAGGGCGTCTACGCTAACAATATCCGGGTTAACGCTAGACCACGTAACACCAGAATTAGTCCCATAAACTTGCACAATACTCGCACTCAACTGCCCCGTAGGCATACCACCTACGCTATCCGGGCGCGGCCACGCAACCGTTAGGTTCTGCGTACCGCTTATTGTCACGCTGTGTACCGCGCCACCCCTTACAAAGTCTGTCTCAGTCGCTGCCGAGTCATTCCAAAGCACATTTGTAGATACTGCAACAACACGAAGCCTATTGTTGCCAACACTTAAACGTGTACCGTCGCGGTCGTTAGTATTTGCCCAATTTATTACGTCAAAACTTTGTTGTGCTGTAGGCGCGCCCGAGTGGTTTATTGTTTGCATATAATACCAATTGCCAGCATTCAACCGCTGCGCATAAATTCTATAATTTGTCGCATAAGCAACACCAGTAAAAACCAAATTACTTCCGGTAACACTAACATTAGTAGGCGCGCCAAGCGTACCAACTCTCGCCCACGATACATTGTTACTGGGATTAGAGTACTGCGAACCTGCCATTGCTACTACATTTATATTTGTATGCGTTGTCCCGCCCGCTAAGTAAGCAACAGGAATATTCTCTAAATTAAAACTTGTTGCAAAGGCTAATGTATGAACAACCGTTGTTCCAAGCCTTATCTGAAACCCACTAGCCTCAGCAACTCTATTCCAACTTATTGTGCTTCCGTTTATTCTAAGATTTGTTGGCGTGCTTGGTCCCGTAAATTGAAACACTCTAAAACCCTCTTGCTCGTTGCGTGATACCGCAGATTGTCTCGCCACATTAAAAACTTCGTCTGGAGATATGTACAAAGCCGGAGCAAAAGAACGCAGACCTGAGTGCATTCCGCTAGATACAAAAGCTTCAGACGCACCACCACTATGCACCACCCCATTGCGCGGCGACAGAAAGGTTACTGAGTTATTGGCACCGGGCGAACGCAACCACGAAATCTGCACCTGGCTATCCGCATTACCGTAACCAGTAGTACCCCTTGAAGTATTTCTCGCCCTAGCCCACATAAAATTATATTCAATAAATTGTGGGTTGTTAGCATTCGAATCATCTGCTCTATTACCATATCTTAGCCCTAAATTGTTTAGCAACAGGGTTTGGTGCATACATAAAATAAATACTGTGTCGCGGTGAACATATATATGAGACCTATCGTGTGTATTTTCTAGCCAGTTGCTAAAAGAAGAAGAAGGAAAAGCCGGAGACGGCGCAAAGGCACTTCTACCCACAATAGCCTCTATCTGGCCAGCAGCTAAAGCGCTTTGATACCTAGTATTGTTGAGTGCTGATGACCTAGTTGTCTCTAGTCTTACATTCGGTATAATTGCCGCTTGTTCGCGCGCAGTAAAATTACTTAAAAAACCATCAGACGTAAAATCACCAGCACCTAAATCAGCCCTGCTATTTAAAAAAGACCTTAATTCAGACGTAGCCCAAAAATTTTCATTAGTACTGTGAAATCTATTACCGCGCCTATCACCAAGTAGCGTAGAGTGCGGTGGCTCTAAACTATCAGTCCTTAAAAGCGGCGCACCTACTTGCCCCGTTACACTTCCGTCTGTATCAAAGCCTATTACTCGCCACTTTCTACCGCCAAAATTCTGTATGTAGTCTCCAATTTGCATATCCCTAGCCCGTACGACATTTGCTTCACCTAACTCATAACTCTGCTTACTGTCAGACACAAATAAAACAGCACCCAATATCCCACCAACTGACAAAACTAGCCCCATCGCTAGCACCATTAACCTACTAAACCATTTAGATTTAACCTTAGCAGCACTACCCTTGTGCTTTGTAACACTTTGTGAGCCTTCCCCCACAACTCTTTTGTTCCCCATAAACTTTCCTCCCCTTTAGTTGTCATACTGAGCGTAGCGAAGTATCTAGGCGAAGCCGAATTCCGCTTCGCTAGACCCTGTCCCTCGCTCAGGGTGACAGTTTTGTTTTAATTTATTTCCCGCGCTAGCGGGTGTAACCATTGTTCAATGTTCAGTGTTCATTGTTCAATGTAACTTACCACTTCCGTTTTAACACTTTGTTAATCTGA
>WQRI01000029.1 GCA_009786825.1 Bacillota bacterium | reverse complement strand
TATAAACGCGAACGTATTCGTCCCAATCCCCCAACTAACAGTACTACCATTAAGCACCACATCACTAGGCACACACAGCCCCGCAAATCTCGTCCACGAAGCATTAGCACTTGCCGCAGATGATATCCAGCCCGAAGTTGTGGTTGTGGCTACAACATTTAAATTTGTATGCGCGCCCACCGCTAAGTTTGCAACCGACACGCTCATTAGGTTGTGGCTAGTCACATTACCAACAGTCGCTATAACTGTAGTTCCGCGCCTAATCTGATAACCCGTAGCATTAGAAACGGCATTCCAACTAAGAGTAGTGCCATTGACCGCTACACCCGTAGGTGTACTCAACTGACCCCACTCAGCAGAACCACCACGCGCCGATGTATGCCAATACGAAGCCGTGCTTGTAGCCGATACGCTCAGCGTATGCCTAGTACCAACCGGCACATTCGCATTACCCGCCAAATTTAAACTCGTCACATTCCCAACCGCCTGCACCAAAGTCGTACCACGATAAACCCTGTAACCATTTGCATTACCAACACTATTCCAATGCAATACATCACCAACCATACGTACATTCCCCGGCACACCCAATGTACCAGTAACAGTACGGTTAATAACTGCAGATGTAGTGTATGAATTACGCTGAAATCTAGGGGAACGGCAACAACATCCGCCTGAATACTCCCTAAAATTTGCCCTTACAGTTATATTATGGCTACCTACTGCAGCCAGCGCCGCAACACTATTCATATTGACACTAGCGGCAGGTGGAATCCAGATTGTGCAACCTGAATCACAAGAACATCTACGACTACTCCAGTTCAATGTATGTACGACAGTCCCAGCCCTAAGTATTTGAATGTTGGAAAAACTGATACCTAAATGTTGAGTGTCAGGTCTCCAAAAAGCACTAGAGTTATTTAAACCCGGCATATTGTGCCATCTTGCACTTGAATCACTCTCTCTCCACCAAAATTGCCAACTCAAGTTACTACCACTTATTCTCAAATTTCCCGGTGTAAGCCCATTCGACATATTTGCATAAGCATATTCTTGCCCTACATCGCTGTTATCACCACCCACAAAATGTGCTGTGGTTAATATGCCCCCAACTGATAAAACTAGCCCAACGGCTAATAGTACAAGCCTAGCAAACCATTTAGATTTTCTAGACACTTTTAAACTTTTGTTTTCCATAATTCTTCCCCCTTATTATGTTGATTTTAATATTTTGTTAATTTTACACTACTATACTAGCGCGAAATTATTAATTTTTTGTTAAAGTGTATAAGTATATTTTATCAAAAAAAAAAAAAAGTCAAGCATATGAACAAACTTTTAACAAATATTAACAACAAACTTTTGTGTATTAAATTAAACACGAAATATTTTGTTAAAATCGAATAGTGTAACATAAAAAAAGTCGCCCGATTTGAGCGACCCTAAATTGAATTAGTAAGCCTAACTCACTATTAAAGTTCTAAGTTGTGGTGAGACGCGGCGCGAAGGTGTGTTAAATTTCGGCATTGTGACTACGCCCGCAACTCTTAAGCCAAACCATACCTACAAAACTGCGGAGGCACTCAGCAAGAAATTTAACATCCTGAGCGCTTGCTAATCTTTGTGTCTGATTGCTTTGTCTACTGATGTGATTAGGGTTGGTAGACCTGAGATTTCGAAGTAAGAGCTTTCTATTTTGTATTTGTTTGCGCCGTATTTTTCTTGCTTTGTTGGGTTAGAGAAGTAGAGTTCTGTCCAGCCTGTTATAACTACGCCTAGTAAAGATTGTACTGTTAGGTTTATTCTGATTCTAGAGAAAATGTCTATCTCGCCCTCTATGAAAAACTCGCTGTCTTTTTTCATTATTAGGTTTACTACAAGTTCGTTTCGCTTGTCTTTTTCGTTAAATATAATTAAGCATTGGCACGAAGCGCAGGCTGGCAAAAAGCGGTGTTCTTTTTCTTCTTTAGATAGTTTAAACCTAGAAAACCTTATTTTAGAAATTGCCTTACCCTCTACAATAGAGATTGGAATTCTGGCAGTAACAAACTTGTATTCATCGAAGTTTTCTTCTAGGTGGTCTAGGTCTACATCGCTCTCTCTCATATAGTATGTATAATCTCTTTGCGCCCTTAGCCTTTTTATGTATTGCGGGTATTCTTCGTAGAGCAACATATGGTCTACTAATTCTATCATTGTGTAGTTTGCTGCAACAAACTGTAGTGTTTTGAATTCTTCGTTGCGGGCGTTAATCTCATCGTTGATTTTTCTCATTTCTTTTGTTGTGTCGCGCGCCATTGCGTTGTGGCTGAATAGTAAAAATGAGAAAAGGGACGTCATTATGAATGACGCGAATGATACAATAGCAGTAACAAGCATAATGCTCTCTCTTGCACCATACTCGGGGAAAGAACGCGAGACAAAATATGTGCTAACTGATAGCACCAATACAAAAGCCCAGATGACTGCCAAAAACTTAACATTGATAACGCCCGTGCTTCCGTTTTTGCCATTGGCTCTACTGCCGTTTTTAGCCCTGCCATCTTTAGTGTATTCTGATTTTGTTTTCTCCTTTCTTTTCATTCTATATAAATTATACCGCATTTTTTTTCTCTTGTCAATAGTATAAGCGCAACTTTCTAATTTAAGTATACATTTTTTTTCTATTTTCAACAATTTTTGCGTTTATAGTGTTTTAAAGGCTAAAACTTTTTTCTGAACTGTGAGTGTGGCATTGTTTTTATTTTTTTCCAGTTGTTGCTTCTTACGCCGCTTGTATACAAACTGTCTTTTCTTTTTGCGACTATCCCCTCTAGCCCTAACTCTTTTGCTTTGTTAAAAAAGGCTATGCCGTTTTTTTCTATGTGGGCGCTTTTGATAAAGTGTTTGTCTGCAACCATTGTGTCTGTTAGAATATCTTTTCTGTGCATTAGGCTTGTGTTGAATAGTTGGTTTAGGTTTTGGGCTTCGGCACTATTTCCCTTATAACTTTTGTTGTTTGTGCCACATAAGTTGTTTCGCCGCTGCAGGTTGTTTATATACAAGATGTCGAATGCTACAAATGTTACGGGGTTTCTTTTAGAGGCTAGTGCAATTTTAAACTCGTCGGATAGCGAAAACCTTTTTAAAAGCGCGTTGAAGTCAGAGCGCCCTTTGTTTGCAATTATAATCTCGCCATCTATTATACAGCGTGCGTTTACTTTTTGGTGAAGCGTGGCGAGTTCTGGAAAAATGTTTGTTATGTCGTTGTTGTTGCGGCTTTTTAGAGTGGTAGATTTATTATCTAAATAGGCTATACACCTTATGCCATCGAATTTAATCTCAAAAATAAAATCTGCACTATCGAATGGTTTGTCTGAGATTGATAGCGCCATAGGGATTATATTTTTGCTTGCGAATATATTTTCTTGCATAATGATTGGGGGCTTGCGCTGTGTCGCAACAATAGCAAGCCTAAAAGGCAGTCATTTTTTGGGCAGTCGTTTTTTAGGCTTTTTTCTTAGTTTTAGGCTGAGTTTTTTGTTTTGCAGTCTGTTTTGCACTCTCTAATTCTTTAAGGCTTTGCTCTAGCGCTTCCATTAAGTTTATTACTTTTGCATCTTTAGACACATCTGCTGATACAATATCTTTGCCTTCTACTTTTAGCGTGATTGCGTTTTTTAGCCTTGCTTGGTATTCGTTTTGGTAGTTGTCTGGCAAAAAGTCGCCACTTAGGGCGTCTATCAAAATTTTAGCCATATCCAGTTCTTTCTCGCCCACATCTACACTTTTTATGGTTGGCGCGCTTGTTACTTCCGCTTGGAAAAACATTGTGTTTAGTATAACATTATCGCCACTTACCCTTAGCGCTACTAAAACTTCTTTAGTGCCTAGCATTGTTTTTGCTATGCCAACTTTGCCACTAGACTTAAGCGCCGTTTTTAAAAGGGCGAATGGTTTTTCTGCGTTCTCTCTTGGGCTTACGTAGTAGGCTTTGTCGTAGTATAGTGGGTCTATGCTATCAAGCGAGACAAACGTATCTACAGAAATTGTTTTGTCTTTTTTGGTTTTTAGGTTTTCTAGTTCGCTCTCTTCAAAAACAACATACTTATTTTTTTCGTATTGATAGCCTTTTATTATGTTTTCGGCTTCAACTTCTTGCCCTTCGCATTCTGTGCAGGTTTTTTTATATTTTATTCTGGACATTGTTTTTTTATCTAGCATATTAAAACTGACGTCAGAGCGCTTTGCGCTTACTTGTAGGGTTATTGGTATGTGTACCAACCCAAATGATATACTTGTTTTCATATTTTTTTTCCTTATCTTGTGGTTTAAAGCAAGTTGGTAATAGGTTTTGCTTTGTCGTAAAAGTTTTTAAGTGGGTCGGATTCTCTTAGGTGAGTTAAGCCCTTACCATTTGTTATAGCATTTTTAAAAGTAGATATGTTGAATGCGGTTGGGTCTAGCCCCTCTTTAATGTCGTCCCACTTAAGCGGCATAGAAATTGTTAGGTTTGGCGTAGCGCGAAGCGAGTATGGTGCGGCTATTGTTTTGCCGTAGGCGTTTTGCAGAGTGTCTAGATATATGCGGTTGCCACGCGCGTTTACGCTTCTGTTAAGTGTTGCTTTGTCGGGGTATTTATTTGCAACTACCTGAGATAGTCTGTACAAAAACTTTTGTACATCATCAAAGCCCGTATCTTTTATTGGCAACATAATATGAATACCACGCTTGCCACTTGTTTTTGGCACAGAGTGAATAGCCAGTTTGTTAAGCAAAACCCTAAATGCATTTGCTATTAAAATTGTATCTTTAAACGAAGTTGTGCCGTTTGGGTCTAGGTCTATTGCCGCGTAGGTTGGGTTTTTGGGGGCTTTAACGCACGAGAGCCACGTATGCATTTCTATACAGCCTAGCGTAACCATATAGGTTATAGAAGCCAAATTGTTTACTAAAGCCCACGAAGCACTACCCTTGCTTTTTGATGGTAAGTCTGCTAGTGCTAAAAAAGTGGGCGGGTTTTTGGGCGGAACTTTTTTGTAGAATGATGCTCCGCCTACGCCATCTGTAAACACAATTTGCGTGAATGGTCTGTTTTTTAAGTGCGGCAAAATTAAATTCTGAACACTTGCGTAATACTGTATAACTTGCGCGCGCGTGGTGTTAGAAGTACTATCTAAAACTTTGCTCAAATTTTTTAGTTGCAAAACCTGACCATCTATTTGCACATTAACAACTTCTTTCATATAAATATGTTTTGCAAAAATAGGTATTTTAACACAAGAAAAGGCAAAACAGCACAGATTGTTCCGTGCTGTTTGTGTATGCTCACATAAAGTTAAATAAAAAAGCCGTGAGAATTTCTCACGACTTTTTGTTTTTTATGCGGGCTAGCGTAGTTTTTAGGTATTTTATAAGTGGTCGGGATGACAGGATTTGAACCTGCGGCCCCTTGATCCCAAATCAAGTGCGCTACCAAGCTGCGCTACATCCCGACAAAATATAAGCGCACTTAAAATGCGCACTACTAACATATTATATACCAAAGTAAAAAAAATGTCAATTATTTTGCAAAAGTTTTTTTCAAAAGTTTAAGCAATATTTGCAAAAGGTGTTTTAGCCTAACAAATTTAAGTATGCTAGAGTTTTTACCCTAGCATACTTTGCTTGTTAAGTTTTATCTCTTGTTAAATGTTTTTCTGCCTATCAGGTTTTATCTTATGTCTAGTGTTAGTGCTTTACCGCCCGGCACTTCTATTACTGCCGTTAGCGTTTGTGCGTTGAACGTATCTGTTTTTAAGCCCTTAGCAATGCGCCTTGTACCCGGCGGAAGCATAAGGCTTATTGTTTTAGCGCGCCTTGATTTAAGCGTTACGTATAGCGTGCCGCGCTTTTTATCCCACTCTACCCCAACTTCTACGCCCGCTTGCGTTTGTATGCCACTTATAGAGCCTTTTTTGAAGTCGGAAGGTAGCGCTGGTAAAATTCTGATATGTGTAGATGTAGATGCTACAAACATATTTTGCAAAGCCGAAGTTATTGCTGTGTTTGCATCTAGCCTTACCGGCGACCACTGGTTGTTATCCCCTATACCGCTATAGCGCCAGTCGTTTCTCACAGCCCACAAGTTGTTTAGTAGGCTGGTTTTTGCAATTGTGTCTATACACTCGTATGCAAGCTCACCATCTCCCACGCTTGCCGCTACGTTTGCGTAGGTTGCTAGGCTTGTAGAAGTTAGTTTGCTTGTGCCAACACTTAGGCGTCTTTTTATAGATGTTGAAACCGCCTTTGTTATATCTGCCTCTCTTGTGAAGTTAATCTCGCCACCCGGGAATGCGCCGTATAGGTGAGGCGCGTAGTAACTATCGTGATTATCTGTAAAGCCTCTGTTAATAAACTCTCTTACTGTGCCATCATCTGCTATCTGAGTTTTTGGTATGCGCGTTAGCATATCTTCCCACTTAGCAATTTCGTTTGCGTAAACTTTTGCTTCTTTAGCGCCCTCTATCAAGTTTGTAAATAACTCTCTTGCTAAGACAAAATCTATTGCCGCGCTTTTAACAACTTCTAGTTTAGAGTTTGTTACATCTATAAAGTTTGCTGGTGTTGTGTATGGGGATAATGAGGGTGAACTATCATAAACCCCGCTGTCGTTAACTTTAAAGAAATCTTCGTAGAATAGTGCCGCCTCTCTCATAAACGGAAGTGCCCTATCCTTTAAAAACTTTTTGTCGTCTGTGTGCAGGTAATAGTCGTAAAACATTCTAGATATTATTGCCGCGTTGCCCGTGAAATGAATTGTTTGGCTCTCGCACGTTCCTAAAAGCCCACTTCCTGGCGAGTGTAAGTTTGGCACGAATATGCCCCTACAGCCGTATAGTCTGCCCGCGTTCTTTTTAAGGTCTGACATTTGCGTTTCGTAAAAGTTGAATATGGGCATCATAAATTCTGTTAGGTTGCCCGCTAAAACTTGTGCGTATAAATTCTGCAGATGTATGTTAACTTCTGCTTGAGCGTCGTCCGCTTTGTAATCGCCGCACCAAATGCCGTAATTAGACATCGGTCTGCCTTTTGGGTTGGTTGATGATATAAATAAATATCTGCCGTAAAGCCAAAGTTTTTCGGCAAGCGCCAAAGGAAAATCGTCACTTGCTGCACGGCGCAGTAGTTGCTCTATTGGTTGGTCGCGGTCTTGCGCGTCTAAATCTATTTGCACAGCATTAAACAACTTGCTATGTATGTTTGTGTGGTCTTTTAAAAGCTTATCGTAGTTAGACTTTACGCCGCCCAACTTCTCTTTTAAATTTTTCCACTCTCTCTCGCGCTGGCTTTCTACAAAAAGGCGCGTTATAACAAGGATATTATTAGCACCCTTAATTGTGATACCCGCTGGGCTAACTTCCATACTGCCGCCGTAGTATGTTATTCTTGTAACGCCCCCAAAATCTGTACCATTATCAGAGCGCGCGCCAAAATACATAAAATGCTTTTCGTACTTGGTTACAACCCCCTCCGGCAACTTAGATGGAACACCCGTAGGCGTTTTAATTTGTGATACATCGTGAAGCGCGAAAGAAAAGTGTGCATCTATTGGTTTAGACCCGCTTCTGTTAAGTTCCATAACAAGCATATCATCTGCGCGCGAGGCAAATATCACGCGTTCGTACTTTGTAGAGCCATCTTTAAAAGACACCCCAACTTCGCCCGTTTCCATATTTACTACGCGCATATAGTCTTTAACTGTGCTTGTTATTGGCATTTTAACAACTAAATTTGCAAGCGGAAGCGGCACAGCAAGTTTTGGTCTGTAGCCTTTGTTTATAAGCGCATTAGATAAAATGCCCTCTGCCTCTCGCGGCTTTCTATCATCTAGTTTGTTTCTAACCTCTTGCAGTTTGTCTGCTACATCTGGTAAAACACCCGCATAACCTTGCCACCACAAGTCGCCGTGAGTTAGCATAATTCTGTCTTCTGCAATTCCACCTAAAACAGAAGCGCCAATTAACCCGTTTCCAGTAACAATGCCCTCTCTCCATAAAGAGCCCCACTTACTTGCACTTTTCTCAAACTTTAAAGCCGTTTTAGTTTTTCTTATAGAAATCATCGAAACTCCCTTTTTTTGCTACGCAAAAAAATGAATAATTAACAATGAATAATGAATAATGGTTGAACTCATTAAAAGCATTTGCATTTTGAACGTTAACAATTTCGCTTACACGCAATTTGCAAACATAAACATTGCAAAGCGCTAGCGGTGTAACAATTATTCATTATTCAATATTCAATATTCATTCGCTTGCGAAGCAAGTGATTTAACTGAATACTTGTAGTGTGTTGTTAGAAAAATCTATCGAATTTAGGTTTACAACATTTATAAGTTGTACGCCTATACGAAGGTTTTGTGTTATTGCGTCGCTTAAAATATCGCTGTGGATATATGCAAAATCGTCGTTAGATATTAATGCCCCTATATGAAAACTTTGCTCTGTTATTGTAATTGTTGGCAACTGACCCACGCTGTAGTCGGCTAGAACAATCTCGAAGTAGAAATATTCTACACCAACAGTAAGCGGCATATCCGATAGGTTTATGTTTACGTGAGAGATGTTAGACACATCAATTAAGTTCTCTTCCGCCAAAACAGCAATTACAGTATCAGAGAAGTCTCTATCGTGGCGCTCTAGATTAATGTATTGCACAAGCCTTTGTCCGTTAGGTAACATCGGGTTATAAAACGAGATGTTTGTATTTGCTTGCCCAAAAACCGATGGCGCAATAGATGCCGAATTTGCTATTTGGAATATATAACTATTATATGCAGAACGCTGTAAGATTTGTATACTCGTGTTAAACGGAATGTCTACAAAAAAGTCGTGGTTTGTGTTTGTTGTAGAAAAACTGTATGTGCCTGTAGAGCGATTTCTAGACAAAAGGTCGGTTACTCTGTTTGGTAAAAACGGCAGTAGGTTTCTGTCTTTAAGCGTCCACGTTGCTGTATTTGTAGAATTATTTTTTGTGTAGATTAAAGCGCTTGTGTATGTTGGGTTGAAGTGGTGGCGGTTGTGGCGAATGTTTGCTGATAGGGCTGCGTTTGAAGTTGGTGCTACAACTTCTACTAAAAAGAATGTAGCCGCAAAGAAAAATAGTGTAATTGTAACAACACTCTCAGAAAACCACGAGAAGTCTATTCGCGTTTTTCTCTCTAGTGACGATAGTGCTGTTTTAAGTTGCGCTAAATACGGCAAAGCAAAGCCGCCCGGCAATATTATAAACATAACAAGTATTGGGTAAGCCGTTACGCCGTACGCTTGCGCTAGTACCAAAAACAATGTAAGATAGACTGGTATAAACAATACTAGCGGTATAGCGGTTAGCCCTAAAAGTTTTATAGACTGACCAGCCACTTCTTTATACTTGTTTTCTAGTAAAATCATAGCAAGCATTATGCCTAGTTGCATTATTGTAATAAGCGTAAACAAGTAAGATGCCGCCGGTATGAATATTGTAGATATTATACTTAAAAGCACAAAAATCAAAATGTTACCATAAACGATAGAGCGCGCCTTAACTCTGAAAATTCGTGAGAATACTGTATAGGCTATTAAACTGAACAGCACCGCCATACTTAAAAATGATATCTGTAAGAGCGTGCTAGAAAAAGTAGAACTAGACATCAAAAGCCCAATCTGAACACCCATCAAGCCAAACAGCCCAACAATAAGCATTATCAGCCATATAACAAGCATACTAGCCCCAAGCGCAATTAACTGAACCCCCGCGCCAATAAGTGTTTTTTTAGGCGTAACAAACTTTGTTTTGTGGTTAAAGAAAACTACCGCGCCCAAAAGCCCTAGCATTAAAATCAACAACACCCACGCAACACCTACGTGGTATCTTATTGTAAAAGCGTTAAGGTAAGAAAAGAATACTTGATTAGACGCGCCCGAGACATTTTGCAAATTATAGCCACGACCAAAGAAAGTCGTAAGCCTTAGCATTAGTGCGCCTTGCTGAGATATATATGCATCTGATAAATTTGCATTTGTATCTGATAGTGTTTGGAAGTAGTGCGCCCGCCCAAAGTTTGTGAACGTTGCGCCTATTACAGAGCCTTCTAAAAGCCCGCCCTCTCCGCCTAGGTTATTTAAAAACGAAAGCGATGAGTCGTTATTTCTGTTTAAGTGAGATAGTAAACTAGATTGAAAAGTATTTCTAGAAAAGCGTGTTGCGCGGCGAAGTAAGTCGCTATCTTCGTTTGCCGTGCCTAGCATTACCATTGTTCCGCCAGCGCCCAAACTATCGAAATTAAACGCAACTTCTATGTTAGACATATGCGCAATATCATTAGCGCCCCAAAGCGCAAACTCTGGGTCTGCAAAAACGTAAGCGCCTAAATTTATGTTGTTAGGGTTGTGGCGCGCATCTGTAAATACTACTACTATATCGTTAAGGTGGCTCTCGCCAGCCATTAGGTGATGGTCTATATAAAGGCTTCTTAAAAGGTTTAGCATATTAGCAATGGCTACAGAGCTAGAGCCTTGTCCGCCCGCACCTGAGACCTGACCGCCTTGTATGTTGATAGTGTCGTGGTGCGCCATAAGTAAAATTGTACCCGTAGAGTTTTCTGTGCCGTGAACCCTTACAACTATGTTGTTAACGTAAAAAGGCAAGCCGTACACAACTTCGTTTTGTGGTATGCCCTCAAGTTCTGCATAGCGCCTTATGTGTCTGTTGTAAAGCCTTGCGGTTTGTCTCTCGTAAGTAAAGCGCGCATTCACGTTTGCTGGGTGAGATGCATCTACAAAGCCTGTGTTAGACAAAAAGTTTGTAATTCTGCCCCTTAAGTCTTCGTTAGCGGGCGAGCCTGTAGGGCGTGGGGTTGTAGCAATAGTAAAATCTAGTATCTCACGCACAGATGAGACACTTACAAGCCTGTCTTCCCTGCCGTTCGCGCTAAAAAAAGATAGTAGCACAAACGTAAAAGCCAAAGCCGCTATTACTATAAAGTATATTAATTTTATAAGAGTTAACTTACGCATTCCCATTGTTTTATTACTCCTTGTAGGGTTTGGTGATTTTAAAAGAATAGTCAACGCGGATAGTTACACCCGCTTCGCAATAATACCTATCCAATAATTATAACCAAATTGCCCGAAAAAAGCAAGCGAAAGGACAAAATATTATTCAAAAAATGCAAAAAAATGCCTTAATAATGCCCTTATATAGCCTTTAAAGCGCATTTTCCGCAACTTTACTAAGCGCTTTGCTTAGATATAAACTAATCCAGCACCACTACTTGACTATAATGCTAGGCAGTTTTTCGCCAAATAAAATGTGAAAATGTAGGTGGAATACTTCTTGCCCGCCATCTTCGCCTTGGTTTAATATAAGCCTATAGCCGTTTTCTGTGCCTAGGTTTAGGGTTGGTATTTTGGCTAGCGCCTTGCCTAGTGTTGCCGCGTCGCCCGCTGTGGCTTCGCTTAAATAAGCATAATGGTTTTTTGGAACAAGCAAATAGTGCTTTTTTGCTTGTGGCGCGATATCCTCTATAATAATAAATTCGTCACACTCGTAATGTTTTTTAGAGGGAATCTCGCCCCTTATAATTTTACAAAAAATACAGTTCTTCCTAATATCCATTTTTATTTCTCCTTGTGGCTGTCAGAACGTCTTATGAGTTTAGCCATTTAACATTTAACATTTAACATTTAACATTCAACATTGATAATTGTTTCGCGCGTTGTTTTATTATATCTTTTGGCACTTGTTCCATTATCTCGGCGCGTGTGCCTTTTCTAACAGAATACGGAAATATGTGTAGGTGGTTTAGGTTCAATTTTTTTAAGTTTTGGTACGAAGTGGTATGTTCGCTCTCACTCTCTTGCGGGAAGCCCGCAATTATATCGGCAGATAGTCTAAAAGCGGGGTTGTTTGAAAAGGCTTGCCTTAAGTTAGCAACCACGGCAAATACATCACTTACGCTGTAATCTCGCCCCATATTTTTTAAAACATTGTCTGCCATACTTTGTATAGACAAATGAAAAATCGGCACGAAATTTTCTGCTTTGCTTAGTGCTTCTATTAGTGTCACATCTGTTTTGTCTATATATAAAGAGCCTATCTCAAATGGGTTGCCTAGTTTGTTTATTTGCGTAATAACATCTATAATTGTTTTTTGGTTGTACTTGTAATCTAGCACGTTTATACCAGTTAAAACGATTGGCTTGGCAATTGGCTTGGCTAGTGGGTTAGTTATTGGTTCGCTGTTAGGCTTGCCCGCTAAGCCCTTAATCTGCGCTATAATATCGCTTAGTGGTTTGCTTACGCTTTTGCCCCTTAGTTTTGGCACTATGCAGTATGCGCACGCATTGTCGCACCCATCTTGTATTTTTATGTAGGTTTTTATTCTGTCTGTGGTTGGCGCGCAGTTTGCGGTTGTTATATTATCTAGCCCTAAATAGTGCAAAACTTCTCTACTGCTTCTAACGCCTTGCACGAAGTCAGCACCGCAAAATGCGCCCGCATCGTATTCTGGCGCACAGCCTATTACTATTATTTTAGCGCTCTCGTTTAGTGCTTTAAACTTAGATAGCATCTGCTTACTTTTTTTGTGCGCGCTGTCTGTAACGCTGCACGAATTTAGTATGTATACATCTGCGCGCTCTAACTTACTTGTAACAACACACCCCGCGACTTTTAGGGCAGTTATTAAACTACCGCTTTCCGACTGATTAGTTTTACACCCCAGCGTATAGACTACAATTTTGGCAACAATTTTGGTTTCTGTTTTGCCAACTTCTTTTGGCGCTACTCTGTCTAACTCTTTATCTACTACTACCCCACTATCTCTCACTTTAAATCTCCCCCAAAAGTTGCAACAAATTTGCAACGCTTACTATACACGCAGTTTCAGAGCGTAATATGCGCCTGCCTAAACTAAACGTAAAAGCGCCTACACTTTTTGCACTTTCTATCTCACTCTCACTAAAGCCACCCTCAGAACCTATAACTATTGCTATACTTTTTGCTTTGTCTGCAAAGCCCTTATCCATAACTGCAAGTTTACTAACAACTTCACTAGCAACTTCACTAACTACTTGCTTAAGCGTTTTGTCAGTTTCTAACTCGTAGCCCACAAGCGACAAGTCGTAGTTTGCAAGCCTAACTAAAACATCTGCGTAAATTATGGGTGTATCTACTTGCGGTACAACTGCCCGCCCGCATTGCTTGCTAGCCTCTAGTGCTATGCGCGCTAGCCTATCCACCTTGTTTGAACTACCGCCTAACTTTATAGTAGAGTATTTAGACACAAACGGCACAATTTTATTTACACCTAACTCGGTAGCCTTTTGCGCTACATACTCTAGTTTGTCGGACTTTATAAGTGGCGCAAAAAGTATAATATGTATACTATTCTCTTTCTCGTTTTTTTTCCGACCCAAAAGTTTGGCTTTGCAATGCTTGTTAGATAACTCTAAAATTTCTGCGGTATGGTCGTAGCCATCGCCAAAACAGACGATAATCTTATCGCCCGCCTTAAGTCTAAGCACCCTATTTATATGGCTAGCCTCATCACCATCTATAACAACGCTACCATTTCTTTTGTTATCAATATCTACAAAAAACCTTCTCATATTTTTTCACGTGTCCGCCATTTGCAGTAATAAGCAAAGCAAATCCCCGCTCAACACATTACGTTTTTAAAGCATTAGTCAGTTGTACTTAACAGTATTGCAGACCAATCCCCGTCTTGCAATACTTTAACAACTCTCAAACCTTGCGCTTCGTAAGCATTTTTAACATCATCTAGTTTTGTGTTAAGTATACCACTTAGTATTATACTTCCGCCCCCAGCAACATTTTTACTTACAGCCTTAGCAATTATAGGCGCAAGCGGAATAAGCACCGCCGTCACAATATTCGCAAGCACTATATCTGCATTACCTATACTCGTTAACTCGCCCAAATCAAACTCGCCGTGCTTTATAACACACTTGTCTAAAACACCATTAAGCCCAGCGTTGTGGTTTGCTTCACTTACTGCCAGTATATCCGTGTCGTACATATATGCTTTTTTAGCGCCCATTTTAAGCGCAGCAATCGCTAAAATTCCGCTACCACTTCCAATGTCTAAAACAGTTTTGCCAAACAAACTGTCTTTTAGTGGCGGTACATTTGTTGCATCTAAGCCCACCTCTAGCAACAACTCTAAACACATTTTGGTTGTAGAATGCTCGCCCGTACCAAACGCCATATTCGGATTAATAAAAACCCCAACTTTGCTTTGACAATAATTACTCTGCCACTCTCCAACTTCCCACTCTGGTACAACTGCTAAATTGTCACCAATCCAAATGGTAGAAAAAAAACTTTTGTGGTCTACAGCAAAGGCGCTGTCTGCAACGCTTTTCGTTTTAAAAGTGCATTTAAAGGGCTTAAAACGCACCTTTAAATTTTTAAGCACACTTTTGCCATCTAAATTATCTGGCAAAAAGAAAATTATTGTTGCTTGCTCTAACTCTTTAATGGCGCTGTTTTCTATATAGTCCCAATGCACCCCATCGTCTGTTAAGTTTAAGCTGTTATCTTTAATTTCTAGTTGCTCTATGCCCTCTAACACCAAAAGCCCTTGAACAACTTCTAGGTTTTGAAAAGGCACTTGCAACTCTACTCTTATCCAATTCATACTTTGTATAATGTTAAATGGTAAATTTTAAATGTTAAATTGTTATACTCATTAAGTGCTTTTACTTTTGAACAATTCGCAATTTGCAATTTTACACAATTTGCAATTTTAATTTTGCCCGCGCTAGCGGTGAAAACATTTAACATTAAACATTTAAAATTTATCATTTCTTTTTAAATGCATCTTTGATTTTTTCGAAAAAGCCTTTTTGTTTTTTATACTGCGAAGGCTCTATCTTACTTTGCAGATTTTGCAAAATTTCTTTTTGCTCTGCCGTTAGGTTTGTTGGAATATCTACGCTTATGGTAATGTAAACATCGCCCTTGTTGTCGTTCCTTAGGTGCTTTATACCCTTACCTTTAAACCTATATTCAGTACCCGGCTGCGTACCCTCTTTAATATCAAGCGTAAGCGCCGTGCCATCTATATTGTCTACTTTAAGTTTGTCGCCTAGCGCCGCTTGAATAAACGTAACGGGCATATCCAAATGTAAATCTGCGCCCTTTCTTTTAAAGGTTGGGTGAGGCGCTACACTCAGCACAATATTAACATTGCCCGGTCCGCCTGTTTCTTGGTCGCCCTCGCCCCTAAGCGTTAGCACTTGCCCGTGGTCTACACCCGCTGGTATAGTCACCTTTAATATGTGCGCCTTTTTATCCTTACCCTTGCCCTTACAAGCCGTGCAACTCTCTTTTATAATTTTACCCGTACCCTTACAAGGCGGACAATCTACAACGGACGAAAACGTACCAAAAGGCGTTTGCTGTGTTGCTTGCCGCTTACCCTTACCGCCACACGAAGCGCAACTATTAAAAGATGTGCCACCCTTAGCACCCGTACCCTTACACGTGCCACAAAGCGTCTGCTTTTTAATCTGCACTTCTTTAACAGCACCAAAAGCAGCCTCTTCAAAAGTTATTGTTAGGTTAAAGTTTAAATCTGCACCAACCGCCTTTCTAGTACCCCCCCCACCCGTGCTAAAGCCAAAGGTCGAGAAAATATCTTCAAAAATGCTATCAGAAAAGCCAAAGCCTTGGAAGCCGCCAAATCCGCCACCTCCAAAGCCTTGTCCGCCGCGCGCGCCCGCACCGCTACCGCCTCTGCCGCCCATTCCCGAAAAGCCCGGGTTTTTCAATTGAAAATCGTACGCTGCGCGTTTGTCTTTATTAGACAGCGTATCGTATGCAGCAGATACCTCTTTAAACTTTTTTTCTGCGTGCTGTTTGTTATCTTTATTTAAGTCTGGGTGATACTTTTTGGCTAAAGAACGATAAGCATTTTTAATCTCATCTTCACTAGCCTTTTCAGACACCCCCAAAATTTTATAATAGTTTTCCATAAAAAAGTTCCTTTTTTAAGTGTAAAGTGTAGAGTGTAAAGTTGCTACACCCGCTTTACGCGGACAAAGTTTATTAGCAAATTGCTTACAACGGCATAATGCAGGCTGTTCGAACGCTTTGTATTTAATGGGTTGTAAACACTTTACACTCTACACTTTACACTCTCAACTCATTTACTCCTTCTCTTCCTCTACTACCTCAGGCTCATCTGTTGCTTCACCGCTTTCCTCTTGTTGCTCTGCCGCACGCTGATACATCTTGTTAAACACTTCGCCCGACTTCTCTTGCAAAGCCTCTAGCGCTTGCTTTATGTCATCTACCTTTTGGCTGTCTTTATACTTTCTAGCCTCTTCTAGCGCTTCTTCAAGTTCACTTCTCTCACTTGGCTCAATTTTATCAGAGTTATCTTTCAGAGTTTTCTCTATGCCAAAAATCAAGTTCTCTAGGTTGTTTTTTGCCGTAACAAGTTCTTTAAACTCTTTGTCTTGCTCTGCATACTTTTCTGCATCTTTTATCGCTTGGTCTATCTCTTTGTCCGACAAGTTAGAGCTTGCAGTAATTGTAGTGTCTTTTTTCTTGCCCGTGCCTAAGTCCATAGCCGATACTTTTACAATTCCGTTCGCATCTATATCAAACGTAACCTCTATTTGCGGAACACCCCTAACAGCCGGTGGTATGCCCGTTAGTATAAACTTACCTAAAGTTTTGTTGTCTGCCGCCCTTTCTCTCTCACCCTGTAAAACGTGAATGTCTACGCTTGTTTGGTTGTCTGCCGCTGTAGAAAACACTTGCTTGCGCTCGGCAGGTATTGTGGTGTTTCTCTCAATAAGGCGCGTAAATACCCCACCCATAGTCTCTATACCTAAAGACAACGGCGTAACATCTAAAAGTAAAACGTCCTTAACATCGCCACCTAATACGCCCGCCTGAATTGCCGCACCAAGCGCTACGCTCTCATCTGGGTTTATGCCCTTAAATGGCTCTTTGCCCGCAACCTTTTTTACAGCCTCTACAACCGCCGGTATGCGCGTAGAGCCACCAACAAGTATAACCTTGTCTAAATCTTTTTTAGTAATCTTAGCGTCCTTAAGTGCTGCTTCCATAGGCTTTATAGTTGCTTGAACTAAGTCTGCTGTTAGTTTGTCGAACTCTGCGCGCGTTAAGTTAACATCTAAGTGAAGCGGTGTGTTAGTAGACAAATCTGCCGTTATAAACGGTATGTTTATGTTTGTTTGCATAACACCGCTTAACTCTATCTTAGCCTTTTCTGCCGCCTCTTTAAGTCGCTGCATAGCGCCCTTATCTTTAGATAGGTCTATAGCGGTAGACTTTTTAAACTCTTTAACTAAATGCTCTATAATTCTGTCGTCAAAGTCGTCGCCACCTAGTTTGTTATTTCCGTGAGTTGCCTTAACTTCTATTACGCCCTGCCCAATATCTAAAACAGATACGTCAAACGTTCCGCCGCCAAGGTCGTAGATTAAAACCTTTTGCGACTTCTCGTTGCCCTTATCAAGCCCGTAAGACAATGCAGCAGCCGTTGGCTCGTTTATTATTCTTAAAACCTCTAAGCCCGCAATTTTACCCGCGTCTATAGTCGCTTGCTTTTGCGAGTCAGAGAAATACGCCGGTACAGTTATAACCGCCTGCGTAACTTTCTTACCTAAGTATGCTTCTGCATCTTGCTTTAGTTTTCCTAAAATCATAGCAGAAATTTCTGGTGGTGTGTAATTTTTGCCATCTATCTTAACTTTTCTAGCCGTACCCATATCGCGCTTGATAGACATTATAGTGCGGTCTGGCTCTGCTACTACTAAACGTTTAGCAGCCTGACCTACAAGGCGTTCGCCATCTTTTTTAAAACTTACTATACTTGGCGTTGTTCTGCCGCCTTCTGCATTTGGTATTACTACCGCCTCGCCGCCTTCCATAACC
>WQRI01000028.1 GCA_009786825.1 Bacillota bacterium | reverse complement strand
GTTTTCGAAAAAGATGCAACTCAGTGGCTTGTTAGAGATAACAACAAGTGTATAACTTGTCGTAAGTGTGTGGCGGCTTGTAAAGAGCGTCAGGCAGTTAATGTTATTGGTGCAAACGAGAGAGGTTTTGCAACGCTTATCGGAAGTGCTTTTGATAAGCCTCTTGCGGAAATTCCTTGTATTGCGTGTGGTCAGTGTATCGTAGTTTGTCCTACGGGCGCTTTAACAGAAAAGTGCGACATAGAGCCTGTTGTGGCGGCTTTAAACGACCCTACAAAGTATGTTGTAATTGCGCCTGCTCCGTCTATTAGGGTTGCGCTTGGCGAAGAGTTTGGAATGAGAGTGGGCGAGAACGTAGAAGGCAGAATGGTAGAGGCTCTAAGGCGTCTTGGTGCTAATGCTGTATACGATATCAACTGGGCGGCAGACTTAACAATTATGGAAGAGGGTCACGAGTTTATCGGCAGACTTCAAAAGCATAAAGAGGGTAAGCCTGTAAAGTTCCCTATGATAACAAGTTGTTCGCCGGGCTGGATAAAGTTTATTGAGATGTACTATCCAGAGCATTTAGAGCATCTTTCTACTTGTAAGTCACCACAAGGTATGTTTGGCGCTATAATGAAGTCTTACTACGCACAGCAAAACAAAATCAACCTTAAAGACTTAGTTGTTGTTACTGTAATGCCTTGTACGGCTAAAAAGTTTGAGGCGGCAAGAAAAGAGTTAACAACTAAAGATGGCTACCCAGAAGTAGATTATGTTCTAACTACTAGAGAGTTAGCGCGCTTAATTAAGTCTAGGGGTATAGATTTCCCGAAGCTTAAGGGCGATGTTAAAAAAGAGGGTAAGTTCGACCAGCCGTTTGGCGAGAGTTCTACTGCGGGCTTAATCTTTGGTGCTACTGGTGGTGTTATGGAAGCGGCGCTTCGCACAGTTGTAGAAAAAATTACTGGCAAGCCTGTTAAGCCACTAGAGGTTAAGGACGTTAGAGGTCCTAAAAAGGGCATTAAAGAGGCTAAGTACAGAATACCAGAGTTGGCAAGCAAGTTTGGTATAGACGAACTTAAAGTTGCAGTTGTTCACGGCACGCAGAACGCAAAAACCATTATGGAAAAAATCAAAAAGGGCGAGGCAGATTATCATCTTGTAGAGATAATGGCTTGTCCGGGTGGGTGTGTAACTGGTGGCGGACAGCCGATTCATACAGCAGAGTATATGAACAACCACGACCTACGCGACCAGCGTGCTAAGGCAATCTACGCAACAGACAAAAAAGGCAAGGTAAGAGAGTCTCACAAAAACAAGTCTGTAGAGCAACTATATAAAGATTTCTTAGGCGAGCCTTCTGGCAAAAAAGCATACGAACTGTTACACACAAAGTTCCAAAAGCGTACAAAACACTAATGGGGGGCGCTTGATGTGTAAAATTTCTTGCTGAGTGCCTCCGCAATTTTGTAGTTTAGTTTTGCAAAGATAGTTGCGGGCGTAGTCACAATGCCGAAATTTTACACATCTGCGCGCCTACGTCTCACCACAACTTAGAACTTTTACAATACAAAGTGTGGACGTTCAAATGTTTACTATCAAATGGGTTTAGACATTTAACATTGAACATTTAAAATTTAACATTAAAAGCCGCTCATCAAACTATTTTTGATGAGCGGCTTTTTAAGTTTGTTAAAAAATGCAAAAAAATTTAATAAATTTGTTTAAAATGCTTGCAATTGTTAAACTTTTTTGTTATAATATATATATAAATATTTTAAGTTTGTAAACACGTAGGCGTGTTTACGGGAGGTATATTAACTTAAGGGGATATTTATTAAAAAAAATACAAATTTTAATAAGCGGACAATGTTGGACAAACTTAACTGTGGCTATAGTTACAAAAGGTTTTAGTTAGTGCCAAATAAATTTGTCTGCAAAAAGGGGAAACAAAAATGAGCAAAAAAGTTTATGAAACAGAAATCGTAAAACAAAATTTAGAATTGCCGGAAGAGGGCAAAGAAATGACTAATGCACAAATGCAAGAGACTGAAGGTGGTATCGGTACAACAATTATGGGTGCTGGGGTTACTGTTGGCTCTCTTATAACTGCATCTGCTATAGGTGGCATAGTTCAGGGCGCACAAGAAGGGTCTGTAGGCGGTAAACTTGTAGGTGCTGCTTTTACAGCATTTGGTGTAGGAATGGCTGCATTTGCTATTAGAGAAGGTTTAAATATAAACGAAATGGACAGAAACAGAGCCAGAGCAAGCAGCGCAAGTAACGGCTCAAGTTCACCAAGGTCGGCAGAGCCAACTTCTAGTGGTGACGACAGCAATTCAATTTTGTTTAGTTAAAAAAGTTGCGCAGCATATTATACTTGCAAAGACAAAACACTTGTGTAAAAAAAGTTGTGCAGTAAAATATTACAAAAACAAAAGTTCTTTAGTTTATACTTTGTAAATGCAAAGTGTGAATTAAAGAACTTTTTTGCTTTTTGCGTAATTTTGCTTTACTTTTTTTTGTTTTTTTGCTATAATTTTTAAACAGATAAGTTTTTGCTTTGTAAAAAATAGATAAAGCAAAAGGCAAAAAATGGAATAAAACAAATGGAGAAAAGCATATGTTTAACGACCATATGATGAGAGCAATCGAATTCGAGCCGGAAGACGATAACAGAAAGTCTACTATCAGACAAATTCAAAGAGGGCAAGAGCAAGTTAATGTTCAGACTAGTGGACAAAACTTTAGCGGACAGCAAAACATAGGACAGCACACCAGACAATCTATGCAACCAAGGCAACATTCTGCTTCGTCGCAAGGTAGAGAAATGCAATCGGGGGCGCAGTCTGGTAATTTTTCAAGCGGGCAAAAATCTAACATCATATCGTGTTCGCCAAAGCGCACGCAAGATGTTGCTATTATTATAGACCACTTAAAAAACAATCAAGTTGTTTTTGTGCGCTTAAACGAAGTTGTTCACGTACCCGAGGTTCAGCGCATATTAGACTTTATCTCAGGCGCAGCCTACGCGCTGGGTGGCTCTGTAGAGCGCGCCGATGTTAACTTTTATATAGTTACCCCAAGTGGTACAAGAATAGTAGAACGTTAGTCGAGCATACAGCATACAGCATACAGCATACAATGCAAAATGCATCAAGATAGAGTTCATTTTAAGCAACGCTTACCATTTATGAGCAAATTTAAAAACAATGTGCGCGTGGTTAGCACAAATGTATTAGCCTTTGTAAAAAAATACTATATAGAGATTATAGTATTTTCGGCGGTTATTTTTGTAGACTTACTGACCAAGTATTTGGTTAACTCGCACATTTATTATAGAGACAGCGTTGTTGTTATACCAAGCGTCTTGTCGCTTACTAACGTACGCAACACGGGTGCTGCGTTTTCTTTTTTAGCAGATGTGGGTTGGGGTCAACTTTTTTTCAGAATAGTTACGCCAATAGCGCTAAGTTTTTTTGGCTTTTTGCTGTACATATGGTGGGGCAAGGGCAGGTTTTTTAGGCTTTCACTTTTTATACTAATAGCAGGGGCGTTAGGCAATTTTTACGACAGACTGCGTTTTTCGTACGTGCGAGATATGATTCAGTTAGACTTTATAGACTTCCCAATTTTTAACATAGCAGATATAGCACTTAATGTTGGGGTGTTTATGTTTATTTTCTTTATGCTGTTTTTAGACAAAGAGCCAGAGAAGGAAGATGACAAACAAGCATCTACCGCACAAACTGAAGAGAGCCAGTCACAAAGCAAGGACAGCCAGCCGACTGACTTAAATAGAGATGTGCTAGGGGAATAACAACGTATAAATAAAAGCGTACAGCCTAAAAGGAATATTTATGGATAACAATACAAGCAAAACATTTTCAAACATAGCATCTGGCGTAAGGCTAGATGTTTTTTTGAATGAACAACTTACAGACTTTAGCAGAAGCCGCCTAAAGCAACTTGTAGAGAGTGGCTCGATTTTTGTTAATGGTAAGGCGGCAACAAAGGCGGGGCAAACACTAAAGCAAGGCGACGAGATTACTATAACAATGCCGCCAGACCAAGCAAGCACGCTTGTTCCGATAAACATACCGCTAGACATCGTGTACGAAGATAAGTACATAGCGGTTATAAACAAGCCCCAAGGGCTTACAGTACACCCGTCGCCAACCTCCAGCGAGCCTACACTTATAAATGCGCTGCTTTTCCATTTAAAGTCGCTGTCCAGCGTAGGCGGTGTTATGCGACCGGGCATTGTGCATAGGTTAGATAAAAATACTTCGGGCTTAATGGTGGTTGCAAAAACAGATACCGCCCACAACTCGCTGTCCGAGCAGTTAGCAAACAGAGAGATTAAGCGGCAATATATAGCGCTTGTAAAGGGCAACCCTAAATTCGACACCAAAACAGTAGACACCTACATCACGCGAGACAAAAAAGACAGAACCAAGTTTAAAGCAACATCGCTTCCAAAAGATGCTAAGCACGCGATAACTCATATAACAGTTTTAGATAGGTTTGATGCAGGAAGCAGGAACCACCCAAGCCACTATGCGCTTTTGCAAGCAAACCTACAAACCGGCAGAACCCATCAAATAAGGGTGCATTTGTCTTATCTAAACCTACACATTGTGGGGGACAAAGAGTATGGCGTAAAACTAAGTAAAACGCGCGAAGCCTTCTACAGCGCTTACAATATAAAAGGGCAGTTACTTCACAGCGCGTTTATAGAGTTTGCCCACCCAATAACAAACAAACTTCTAAGTTTTACAGCACCGCTACCAGACTATTTTCAAGATTTTCTAACTCACATATCTCACCCAAAAAACTAAGTGTCAAAATTGGCACTTTTTTTTATGATTTTCGACACAGACTAAAAACATTTTCAAATTGCTTAGGTTAAAATTAAATTGTTAGTTACCTTGCAAAAGTTAAGCACAACCTTGCACACCACCGTATTATGCGTACTTTATAAAAGCGCTAACCAAGATGGAGAAAAAGCACAAATGGATGTTTATATAGAACTGGCTTTTATAGATAACTTTCTGCTAAACGGAGTTTTGCTTTTTGCAACGCTTAAAATTTTACGAGAGCAAATAAGTTTTGCAAGGGTGGTGGTTGCAAGCGCGGTAGGGGCAATAGTTGCAATAATGTTTCCGCTACTCTCTCAAAGCGGTTTTCTAACATCTAATACTGTTGCCTTTATACTAAAACTTTTTCTAGGCTTTTTGTTAATACTAATTGCTCACAACTTTAAAACCCCAAAAAAATATTTGCTAGGCTATTGTTTGTTTGTGTCGGCAACATTTTTATTAGGCGGTATGCTAATCGGGTTTTTCTTTATGCTGGGCGTAGATTACACAACAACAGACTTTTTACAAAATACTAGCCCTTTTCCAGTAATAACAGTAGCGCTTGCGGCGGCTTACTACATCTTTTTAATGGTAAAACTTCTAAAGCACCTAACAAAGCAAAAAAGCATAAACCCATTTATAAGGCAAGTAGATGTCTACCTAGACGACCCGCACGCTAAGGGGCAAAACACCTTAGGCAAAAACACGACTAGCGAATACTACACAAAGCCACTCAAACTAAAAGCACTTATAGACAGCGGTAATAGGCTGTACGACACACACTCTAACTTTCCGGTTGTTGTTATGCCGCTTAACACCGCAAAAAAACTTTTTCCGATAAACCCACTAACATATCTAAACAACAATACTGACGCTAAAGAAAAATATAAGGTGCGAAGTTTAAACATCAAAAGCGTTAACGCAACAAGCACAATGACCCTTTTCAAGCCCAAAAAAATAGTGATATATAACAATGGGATAAAGAATACAATATACAATGTATTTGTGGGCTTGTCCACTTCAGACTTTAGCGATGTAGTAAACTACCAAATGCTATTGCACCCAGAGTTAGTTTAAAAGGAAGTATCCAAACAATGTCAATTTCAAATCACCCAAATATAAGGAGATAAAAATCTATGTTAAAATTGTTTACAGCAATCTCGACTTTTTTGCTTTGCATAAAAAGAATAATTTTACTGCAAGATAAAGATAGTGGCGAAGTTTACTATATGTGTTCTAAAGAGGCGCTTCCACAACCGCTTACACTAGAGGAAGAACAGCGCCTAACACGAATTGCAAAGGAAGAGGGTTGTTTAAGCGCAAAAGATACCCTAATTGAAAGAAATCTACGCCTTGTAATATACATCGCCCGCAAGTTCGAAAACACAGGCGTAGACATAGAAGACTTAATCTCGGTGGGTACAATTGGGCTTATAAAGGCTGTAAACTCTTTCGACTATACCAAAAACATAAAACTAGCAACATACGCAAGCAGATGTATAGAAAACGAGATTTTAATGCACTTAAGGCGCGTGACAAGGCTAAAAGCGGAAGTTAGTTTCGACGAACCCTTAAATGTAGATTTTGAGGGCAACGAACTTTTGCTATCCGACATATTAGGCACAGATGCAGATTTGGTTTACAAAGATATAGAAACTCAAGTAGAAAACGATTTGCTTAAAGTTGCACTTAAAAAGTTGTCAGAGCGCGAACAAGAAATCATTCACCTAAGGTTTGGCTTAGAAGGCTTAGAAGAAAAAACCCAAAAAGAAGTAGCCGATATGCTAGGCATATCACAAAGTTACATATCAAGACTAGAAAAAAAGATTATCTTTAGGCTTAGGCGCGAAATCTCACGCTTTGTTTAAAAGAAGCGCTATGTGCTGCGTAATACTTCGTTAAGCTGTTAATTTTGCTCAGTTGCGTACAGAGTAGTACGCGCCTTCGCAAAATTCTTGCTTGCCGACCGAGCCGTAAACCGTAAGGTTTTAGCCTTTTGCGCAGCAAAAGCGTCAAAAGGCGAGGTGTCTTATATGCACCTAGCACTTCTTTCGAAAACAATTTAACATTTAAAATTTAACACTTAACATTACTTGCCCCTACATACCAACTTAATAAATCTGCAAACAATTTGCATTGATAAGGTATGTAAGGAGAGCAACTAATGAGTAAAGTAGTTATCAGCGGTTTTGATACAGCAAACCTACCCCTTTTAAACAGAGATGAAATGGTAAGCACAATGGCTGCCTTAAAAGGCGGGTGTGAAGACTCGCGCCAAAAGTTTATCAACAGCAATATGCGACTAGTACTATCAATTTCACAGCGCTACGCAAATAGGCGAGAGAATATGGACGACATATTTCAAGTGGGCTGTGTAGGGCTAATAAAGGCTATAGACAACTTCGATGTTACAGTAGGCGTAAAGTTTTCAACCTATGCCGTTCCGATGATTATTGGCGAGATAAGGCGGTTTTTGCGAGATAACAATAGTGTTAGGGTAAGCCGAAGCATAAGAGACACGGCGTACAAAACGCTTCAAGCGCGCGAGCGGCTGTCCCGCACAAGCCAAAACGACCCAACTTTTGAAGAGATTGCAGCAGAGTTAGGCATACCCGTATCAGAAGTTGTGTGCGCACTAGATGCTATATCAGACCCAGTATCACTATTCGACCCAGTATTCGACGACAGCACAGACACCGTACTACTAATAGACCAAATCCGCGACGAAAAGTCGGGCGATGATATGTGGAACGAGCGCATAATCCTAAAAGACGGGCTAGATGAACTAGACGAGCGCGAAAAAGATATACTGCACCTACGCTACTTCATAGGCAAAACCCAAATGGAAATCTCAGAAGAAATAGGCATCTCCCAAGCCCAAGTATCCCGCCTAGAAAAAAACGCCCTAAAACAAATAAAACAAAAGTTTTAGAAAAATAAACAGATAAAATTAAAGTATTCTAGAATAGTTAAAAACAAAGCAGTTGTATGAAAGTAAAATTCAACAACTGCTTTTTTGTATAGTATAGTAAATATTGCCGTATCATTTAACTTGCAAAACTAGTTACTTTCTGCTATAATTGAATTAATAGGGCTATAAATCAGCAAATACAATACTTAAATGAGAATAAAAAATCGGTTGGGGGTTAAGATTATGGATAATAGTAAATCAATAACGGAAGAGTTTTTTGAAAAAATTAAGGATTTGCCTACTATTGATGAGGCGGCTATTGACGAGTTTGATAAAAGGCAAGCAAAGGTTTTAAAGCGCTACAGCCAAGTGTGCTACACAGAAATTCACTGTCTTTATACAAGCATCATACAGTGGTTGAAGCCGAGATTGATTAGGTTGATAAGTGCGTGGGAAAAGACTGTAAACTTACAGCATCCCACTCATAAGCAAGAATATGAAGAAATTATTGAATTGATAAGTCTCTCAGAGTATATTCTAGAAACAAAGTGGGATGACGAATTTGAAGATATAAGGCCGCCCCGCACAGAAGATTTTTTTGATAGGTTGATTAAGCAAGAGAATGGAAATTATTTACTTAAACCATATCCACCCAAAGAGCAAAAACTTTGGAGAGCCTATTATAAAGCGCAAAACAGAAAAGAAAAAGAAGTAAAAGACAAATTTACAAAATTACTAACCAAAAATTTTTGGAAACTGTGGGTTTAATTTTTTAAACCCACAGTTATTTTTAAAAATACTTAAAAATAAATTATACTTTACTTGACTTATTTTATTAAAAAGAGTATACTATTAGTAGAGGTGTTTTTTTATGGAACAATTATTAACAAGGCTTAAGGATACTTATGGTTACAATGAGCCAATTATGACAGTTGAAATTTTAGAAGCTTGGAGTGATTATTCGCGCCCAAGAGTTTTTCAATTGTTAAAGAAATATAGTGATGAAGAAAGGCTGATTAAGTACGACACAGGTATCTACTTTTTTCCCACGAAGACCATTTTGGGTAAGTTATCTACAATAAGCAAGGCTCAAGTATTAGAGAAAAAATACATTACTAATGGAAATGAGATATATGGATATTTTTCAGGACTATCTCTTTTAAACTTGCTAGGTCTTACAGCGCAAGTACCAGCGAGACCGCAGATTGTTAGTTCAAAGTCTTCTGCAATTAAGAGAAAAGTGAACTATGGCAAATTGACTGCGACAATAAGGAAATCAAAAGTTTCTATCAACAAAGAAAATGTTTATGCACTGATGCTTCTTGAAATCTTCAATATCTTACCGCAAAACAAGTTGACCGATTCTGTAGTAAAAGTTGTGAGAGATTTCGTAAATACTTTTGGTATTAAACAGAGTGATGTGCTAAAGTATGCAACTATATTTCCAGCAAGGGCAATTAAAAGCCTTTTGCAAATAGGAGTTGAAAATGTTTTTACACAATAAAAGAGGAGAGTTTTTAGAATTAGTAAGGGAGACTAGTGAGTTTATGGACGTGGAGCCAGCTATTGTTGAAAAAGATTATTATGTAGCTCTGTTTTTAAGGTATTTGGTGAAAGAAGAGCCAATGTTAATTTTTAAAGGTGGAACATCTCTTTCTAAGTGCTATAAATTGATAGAAAGGTTTTCAGAAGATTTAGATGTTAATTTGGAAAATGTGAGTGAATTATCGCAGTCTCGCAAGAAGCAATTCAAGCAAAATGTGGTAAGAGTTGCAGGCAAGTTGAACCTCGAAATAATTAATCTTGAAAATGTTAAAAGTGGAATGGATTACAATTTATATAAGGTTGCTTATAAAACAAATTTCACGCACCCAAGTTTGAAGCAACATATTCTAGTTGAATCAGTTTTTAGAATTGCGGCTTTTCCAACTGAAACTCTCAGTGCTGCTTGTTTGATTCACGACTATCTAAAAGTGAATGGTCGTTACGACCTTATTAAAAAATATGATTTAAATGAATTTGTTGTTCAAGTACAATCTTTAGAGCGCACTTTTGTGGACAAAATATTTGCTATTTGCGATTATTACTTGAGTGAGATAAATGAGCATTCGCGTCACTTATACGATTTACATAAAATTTTACCGCATATGAAAATAGATAAAAGCTTTATGCTTTTATTTGATGAAGTAAGACAAGCCCGCCAAGGTAAGCAGGGCTGCTTGTCTGCTGAGCCTAACTTATATATCCCTAGTATCTTGCAAGCAATTATAAAAGATGAAGCATATAAAGCAGATTACGAAAATATCACAAGCCATCTATTATACGATAACACAACCTACAATCAAACAATAAAATCATTAAAACAAATAATCTCAGAACTAGATATGCAATTGCAAAAAAGGAAGCGAGATAGCAAAGCA
Organism: Bacillota bacterium; assembly: GCA_009786825.1. GTDB lineage: Bacteria > Bacillota > Clostridia > Christensenellales > WQRI01 > WQRI01. Next base: position 9,538 of record WQRI01000028.1, on the reverse strand, counting down.
TAGGTAAATTAGAGGCCGGAACGCTCTAAAACAAATTAAGCAAAAGAGCAAAGATAATTTATAAAGTGTTGGACAATCAGAAAGTTTCACTAGGGCTTTACACTTTTTGTTATTAATACTTGTATACGAAGTTGACGCAGTCTAAATTTTCTGCTATAATTAACTAACAAGGGGTAAGTACGAGATTTCGACAACTGCAACAAGGCTTAAGCAAGTTGGTTCGCAGCTTGTAAGAATTAATAAGATCAGATTATTTTAAGTAAAAATCCCACCTATCCACTAGGGGTGGGCGGGCAACAAACGTACTACACTTGTACCAAAGGAACAACAAGCACTTCAACATTTTACACAGTATCTTTAAAAACTTAAACTCAACGACAGCCGACTTTTTTTACTTTAGGTTGCCAATTGCTTGACAAATTGAAAATTATAGTATAATATATATTGTAAGGGTGCTGCTTTGCGACCTCAAATGAGGTGATGTGCTAATTTACTTTTGAGCAACTTGGTTGCTAGTTTCACGAATTAGTGGAAGTTTGTTCTTGTTTCAAATAGCACCCTATTTTTTTAATGCAAAAAAGTGATTTAAAAACTAGAATTACAACCACGCGAAAGGCGCACATAAATGCCGAGTTAAGGTTGTTAAGGACAAATAATTTTGTCAAATTTATTAATATATATTATGCTGTTTGGCTAGCCACACTTTCTATATATAGTGTGCTTAACCCATCAGTATATCTCTCTGTTATACTGGCCATCTACTCAGTTGCCCTTACTATAGCAATAATTTTTCTAAGCACAAAGAATTATGGAGAGAGAGCATTGGCTTTTAAAACTAGTTATTTGGCCCTAGGTAGATTGGCTAACAAGTTTCCAGATACCCTTACAGATTCTCAATCCAGAAAACTTAATGAAGATTATGTCAAGTTACTTTCTGAATGCGAAAACCATTTGCCGATAGATTACTACTCGGCTATGATTGAAATAGAGCGCAGAGATAAACTTGATAAGAAAAATAAATCTAAGGAGAATAGCGGGGAGCTAGAATTTACAACTGCAAGACTTACAAGTGCACAGAGATTTGCTGCACATTTTAGGTGTGCATATATGCATCTAGGTGCTGCATTTTTACTTATCCTGCCAATATTCACGAGATGTTTAGTCCCAATGTTAACATGGATAACGAGCGTATGAAGTTTAAGCAAATAGGTATTGATTTTGAAGATAATGCGAAAAGCGAACATTTATTTCTGAGTTTTTTTAATCCAGAAACGCTAATAGATTTGTATAAGTCAAAGTCAAGCAAAAAAGCCAAAGCAGGCAAAGATAAAGTTAATAAAGTAGCTTTCGAAAGAGATTTAACTGTGTATGTTGATACAATTAGTAGGAAAGTCAAAAATACAACATACAAATTTACGTCATTTTCAGAAAAGTTAATTTCAAAGGGGAAAGGTAAGAGTCCACGAGTAATAAGCTTGCCTACAATTAGAGATAAACTTACCTTAAGTGCGATGCACGCGTACTTGAGTAAGGTTTACGAATCTCAAATTATTATGCCCTTACCTACTACTAGAATAAAAGAGATTATTAAAAGATTGTCGGAGTACAAATATTATATTCAGATTGATATAGAAGCCTTTTATTCGAGTATAGACCACGAGATTTTAAAATCCAAATTGAAAGAAACTTTGCCAATGTCAGCAGTTAATCTCATAATGCTTGCTATTCAAACCCCTACAACTGTAAAAAATGCTAAGCCGTGCCTTGTTTCTAATTTGATAATCAAAGGTGTACCAGAGGGATTGTCAATTTCAAATATTTTGGCTGAGATTTATTTGCTTGATTTTGATAAGAAGTTTGAAAATGAGGATTCTAGTTTTTTTTACACTAGATATGTAGACGATATCTTAATACTTACAAAGAAAGCATCTTGTGCGAACAAAATCCTTCGCTGCGTAAAAAAACAATTCAAAGAGATTAAGCTTGTTCCAAGCAAAAAGAAAACCTCTTCACAGGCTATCACGATAAAGGGTAACAAAAATCTTAATTATCTTGGCTACAAGTTAAACGGTGAGAAAATAAGTGTAAGAGAGGAAAGCGTTAGGAAACTTGAAGCTTCTATTGCAAAAATGTTTTCTACATACTTTACTTCAAAAGATAAGAATTTAAACCTTTTTGAGTGGAGGTTAAACCTTAAAATAGCAGGAGCGGTTTATGAAAAGCCAGGTGAGAAGTCAAGACCTTACGGATGGATGTTTTATTTTTCATATATGGAGGATATTGCCTTATTGCGTCAATTGGATAGGCTAGTCAAAAAATTACTCAAGCGGTTTAATACTAAATTTGAGAACGAACTAAAAAGTTTCTTTAAAGCCTTTCACCAAATAAATTATAATAAAAGTAATAGTACCTACTTTTTGCGTTTTAACAGATTCGAGAATGAAGAGAAACGTAATATGCTAATAGGTCTGAAGCTTGCAAATGAAGGTCTTTCTGATGAAGAGATTAACAATATTTTTCATGAATTTATTCAAAAAGAACTAAAGGAGCTTGAAAAGGATGAACGCTTCTTGTCTTAGTTTATAAAACTATTAGAAGTGTTTTTTAAATTCTCAATTCTGCAGGTTTAAATATGAGAGTGCCATAATCAAATTTGCATTATGGTAAAACATTAATACAGGCTAAAGCTAATAGGCACTTGTGAAAAAAGTTGAGCGGGTGCTTTTTTTGGTTGACTTTTTTTGTAGAATTTTGTATAATAAGATTATTAAGTTTGCTTGATGTGATTTTAAGTTTAAAATTTTGCGATTATTTAAGTGTGTGCGTTGCTGAACCGCTTGTTAAGCCCGCTGAAAAAGAAATCGACAAGGCTTGCTAGGGTTTGTATTTAACTTTATGTGCGTTTGGTTTAGTGTGGCGTTAAGGTTTGACTAGGGTTTTAGACTGGGGTACTGCTAGGGTTTGGGGGCGCATATGTAGGAGGGTTTATGTCTAAATTGGAGAAATTGACCATTGATAAGGCTGCTGAGTGTATGATTGACAAGGCGCGAGAAGATGGTGTGCAACTTGCGTGGGATAGGGCATCTCAGCAGGTTAAGTGTTTGTTTGGGGATACTGGCGTGTGTTGCCGTATATGCTTGATGGGTCCTTGTAAGATTAGTCCGGTTAAGGATAGGGGACCGCAGGCTGGAATTTGCGGGGCGTCAGGTGACGTTATTGTTGCTAGAAACCTAGCGCGAATGATAGCCGCTGGCACATCTGCTCACTCAGACCACGGCAGAAGCATTTGTTACGACTTGCTAGATAGCGGAGCAAAAAAAGACTTTAAAGTAACAGACACAGCCAAACTTACTAGTGTTGCAAAAAGATATAACATTGCAACAAAGGGCAAAACTACATACAAACTAGCGCACGAGGTCGCTAAAAGGGCGCTAGACAACTTCGGCTCGCCCGAGGGCAAGGTAGATTTTCCAGAGTCTTTACCACCACAAAGGCTACAAAAATGGAAAGACTTGGGGATTGTGCCGCGCTCTATAGACAGAGAAATCGTATCCCTTATGCACAGCACTACTATAGGAAGCGCGGGAGATGCAGAAGCGCTTTTAAAGGCGGGCTTCCGCACGGCAATATCTGATGGGTGGTTAGGCTCGTCCATCGCAACCGAGCTGAGCGACATCTTATTCGGAACACCTACTGCAAGACAAACCGAAGCCAACCTAGGCGTTTTAGAAAAAAATCAAGTAAACATAATTTTACACGGACACGAACCATCACTTTCTGAGTTAATTGTAAAAGCGGCAGACTTACCAGAGATGAAAGAGCTTGCAAAATCTGTTGGCGCAGAAGGCATAAACATATGCGGTATGTGCTGTACTGCTAACGAAGTTGCTATGCGCCACGGCGTAAAAATTGCAGGAAACTTTCTACACCAAGAGTTAGCAATTGTAACCGGCGCTGTAGAAGCGCTTGTTGTAGATGTTCAGTGCATATTCNCATCAATCGCGCAACTTGTAGAGTGCTACCACACTAAGTTTATCACAACTTCCGCCAAAGCTAGAATAAAGGGCGCTATGCACGTAGAATTAGGACACAGCGGTAGGTTCGAGTCGGCAAAAACAATTTTAAGAGGGGCAATTTTAAACTTTAAAAACAGAAAGCACGACAAGGTAAGAATTCCTGAGCATAAAGAGCAAGCAATCTTAGGCTTTAGCATAGAGCAAATTATAACTGCTATTGGTGGCAAAACCGACACTCATAAAAACAGAGTTGCGGGCGTTAAGCCGTTAGTAGACTTAATTGTAAACGGAACAATTAAAGGGGTTGTAGGAATTGTAGGCTGTAACTCTGTTAAGCAAACGCAAGACCACAACCACGTAGAAATCATACAAGATTTAATAGCGCAAGATATACTAGTGCTTGCAACGGGCTGTGTGGCTCAGGCTGCCGCAAAACACAAACTTATGCAAGCCTCTTCTAAAGAACTTGCAGGGGCAGGCTTAAAGGCAGTATGCGAGCAACTAGGCATACCGCCAGTACTGCACTTAGGCTCGTGCGTTGATATCAGCAGAATATTAGAGATATCGGGCTTGGTTGCTCAGCACGTAGGCGTTGATATAGATGCGCTTCCGCTTGCTGGAATAGCGCCAGAGTATATGTCTGAAAAGGCAGTAACGATAGGCTGTTATGTTGTTGCAAGCGGGATAGACACGTGGCTAGGCTCTATGCCACCAATTGCTGGCGGTGCAGAAGTTGTAGAGATACTAACAAACAAAGCGGTAGACTGGCTAGGCGCTAGGTTTTATGTAGAGCCAGACCCTAATCAGCTTGCTAAACAAGTTGTAGAAAGAATTACCGAGAAGCGTAAGGCGCTAGGCTTGAAGTAGTAGGGGTAAGGGGAAGTTATTAAGGAGAAGTTATGAAAATTGCAATAACAGGAAAGGGTGGTGTTGGCAAAACCACTTTTGCATCTATACTTTGTCAGGTGCTTGTGAAAGACGGCTATAAAGTTTTTGCGGTAGATGCAGACCCAGATGCAAACTTTGGCTTGGGCTTAGGCTTTTCGAAAGAATTATTATCAGAGATTGTTCCGATAACCAAAATGCAAGACTTGATAAGTGAGAGAACAAACTCTAAGCCGGGCAGTCGCGATATGTTTAAACTAAACCCAAAAGTAGATGATTTGCCAGACATACATTCTAAAGTGCATAACGGGGTAAAACTGCTTACAATAGGTACTGTAGAGTCGGGCGGCTCGGGCTGCTTTTGTCCGCAAAACACATTTGTTAAAAGGCTTCTATCTCACATAGTGCTAGATGTAAAAGACGTTGTGGTAATGGATATGGAAGCGGGCATAGAGCATATAGGGCGCGGTATAGCCGAGGCGTTTGATGTTTTTATAGTTGTGGTAGAGCCGGGCATAAGAAGCATCAAAACCTATCAGCAAGTAAAAGATTTAGCAAAAGACATAGGCGTTAAAAAAGTTGTGGCGGTTGGCAACAAAATTAAAAATCAAGCAGATAAAGATTTTATCCTAAGCCACATAACAGATTGTTTGGGCTTTATAACTTATAGAGGCGAAGTGTCTGCATCTGATAGATACGGAAGTTCTGCATACGATGCGTCTGCCGATACTGTAAAAGAAGTTGTGGCAATTAAACAGCAGTTGTTTAAGTAATTTTTTCTGCAGTTAAAAAATATTTTCTGTAGTTAAAATTAGTGGCGGTTATTTCGGTGTGTAAATTTGTAGATTTATTGTGTGCGCTTTTGTCTTAAACGTGTGTTCTACAAATTTAGTCAAAATCATACCATATCTATATGGGAAGTGAAAAGAGACACGAGGAAGATAGATTTGATAGGCGCGTAAGGCAAGAGTTAACCTTTACAGACTTAAGGTGTAAAGATGTTATAAACATATCTGATGGTAGGCGCCTTGGTCGTATTATAGACATTATTCTAGACTGTAGGGGCAGAATTTTGGCGCTGGTTATTCCGCCAGACAAATGGCTTTTTAGAAATCGTAGAGAAAACCTAGTTATACCTTTTAGGCGTATTTGTAAAATTGGCTCTGATACTATTATGGTAGAACTGCTTTTAGATGGTCATAGAGATGGGCATCACGGCGAGGGTGGACAAGGACACGGGCGAGAAGAACGCCGTGAAGAACGCCGCGAGGACAGGCGAGAAGAGCGGCGCGAAGAGAGGCGTGAGGGTAGGCGAGAAGAAAGGCGAGAAGAACGTCGAGAAGAAAGGCGCGAAGAAAGAAAAGAAGAGCGGCGCGAAGAAGGGCGAGTAGAAAGAAAAATCGAAAACCGCGAAAATCACCACAATAAAGAGCAATGCCGCTGTACGTGTTGCGACTTAAACTTAGAATATTAATTTACGCAAGGTTGAAAAAAATCTAAATAAAACATCTAACGCAAAAAAATAGTCACATCAAAAATAGTCGGCTTATGTAAAACTACAAAATCGCAAAAAAATAGCGGGCAATTACGCTTGCTATTTTTTGCATTTTACGCTAGAATATAACTAAAGAAAAATGAGTGCGAATATAAACATAATTTATGAGGACAAAAACCTTGTTATAGTTAACAAGCCACCCAACATAGAAATTATAGATAGCCTAGGCAAAACAGACCTTCTCTCAATTGTTAAGGCTCATTTTTTAGACACGTCCCTTGAGATACTACCAGTACACAGACTAGATGCAAAAACAGCGGGGCTTGTAATATTTGCCAAAAACAGACAGGCAGAAACGCAAATAACAGATGCAATAAAATCTAAAAATATCCGCCGCCTTTACAAATGTATTGTAAAAGGCATACCGCAAAAAACAGAAGCCACGCTTACGCACTACTTAAAAAAAGATGCAAAAGGTGCAAAAGTATACATATCTAACAGACAAAACATAGGCTATAAGCCAATAATTACAAAGTATAAACTTTTGAAAGCGTTTGATAACGATACTAGCAATACCGATACAAGCAATACCGATGTTGCAAATGCAAACATAACAAATATCAAGCCTACTAACCCTAATGCAGAAAATTACTCACTACTAGAAGTAGAACTTCTAACAGGCAGAACACATCAGATAAGGGCGCACCTAGCCCATATGGGTCATCAATTACTGGGTGATGATAAGTACGGGTGCTTCGCGTTTAACAAGCAATACAAAAAGCGTAGACAACTGCTTGTTGCTTACAAGCTGATTTTAAACTTCGGCGAGTACAAAAACCAAACCATACAACTAGACAAAAACATAGTAGATAACTATCTAAAAATATAAACACAAAACAAAATATGGGTTAGCAAGCAAAAGTTTTGAAACCCTTAAAGGAGAAAAAATGACTAACAAATACCCGATTGTAGAAATTACAATTAAACCAAACAGCGAGATAGGGGAAGGCAAAAAAATCAGACTAGAATTATACCCACAAAAAGCGCCCGCAACAGTAGAAAACTTTCTAAACTTGGTTGCGCAAGGCTTTTACACCAACTTGATTTTTCACAGAATAATAGACAAATTTATGCTTCAAGGCGGCGGAATGGACACGAGCGGAAGCCAAAAAAGTGCAAAAACAATAAAGGGCGAGTTTAAGTCTAATGGACATTCTGGCAACGATATCGCTCACGAAGCGGGCGTAATATCTATGGCGCGCACAAGTGTTAAAGACAGCGCAAGCTCTCAATTTTTTATTATGACGGCAAAGTCGCCACACCTAGATGGCGAGTACGCAGCATTCGGAAAGGCAACAGACCAGCAAAGTATAGATAATGCCATTGCGCTAGGCAAAGTAAAAACAGACATATCAGACAAGCCAACAACAGACCTTGTTATAGAGTCTATCTTGCTGATTGAATAATTAAAAGCAAAGCAACAAATATACAAAACAACTAACAGACAAAACAAACATACAAAACAATCAGCAACAAAGCAACAAATAAAAACTTTTTTGGACGTGCAACATAAAACCCACATTTGCATACTGTATTAAATGAAATTCAATTTTTAATATAAGTTACATATTGCAAAATGGGGGTTTTATGTTTTTTGGGTTAATCGCATTATTTGGCAGAGTTCTATTTTTTACGGGCTATATAAACAACAAGTCTAGTTTTGAAAAGCCTTTGGGCGAGGCGGACGAACTCAAGTATCTAACACTTATACAAAACGAAAAATGTAAAATAGCAAGAGACAAACTGGTCACGCACAATATGCGGCTGGTCGCACACATTGTCAAAAAATATTCTAATGTAAATTTAGAAACAGACGACCTTATCTCAATTGGCTCTATCGGGCTTATAAAAGCAATAGACGCATTTAAACTAGAAAAGAACACAGCGTTCGCAACATTTGCCGCAAGGTGTATAGAAAACGAGATTAGAATGCAACTGCGCTCTGGCAAAAAGTTTGCGCTAGACACGTCAATTAACGAGAGCATAGGCATAGACAAAGATGGCAACGAAATCACTCTGCTAGACATTCTAGCCCACAAGGGCAAAAGCGTACCCTGTCACGTAGAAGCGCTAGAGTTAAGCGAAAAAATAATGGGGCTGATAAAAGGCGGGCTATCAAAAAGAGAGCAAGAAATTGTAATTCAGCGCTATGGCTTAAACGGAAATGTTCCGCAAACCCAAAACGAAGTTGCAAAAAAACAAAGCATATCCAGAAGTTACATATCCCGCATAGAAAAAAAAGCGCTAACAAAAATAAGAGAACATCTTCAAAAAGAAGAATATAAGCCATAAATAATGTTATATATGCAAAACTTTTGCGCTTTTCACCTACAGCAAAATTTTAATAATCATACCTAAAAACATTTGACAAACCTTTTCGTATATGTTATAATATTTACAACGAGTTAGCCAGACAGTCGCGGCTGCACTAATGCAGACGAGGAAAGTCCGAACACCAAAGGGCAAGTGTGCCAGAGAAATTCTGGTGGGGGCGACCCTAAGGAAAGTGCAACAGAAATATACCGCCACTCTTAAAAGATAGCAGGGGTAGCCCCAGCGAATATTCTTTTAAGATAGTGCTTTTGCAAAACCAACCTAGTAATAGCGTTAGGCAGAGCAGACGCGTGATGTGGTAAGGATGAAAAGGTGCGGTAAAAGCGCACCAGCATTTAGGTAACTAAATGGCTATGTAAACCCCACACGGTGCAAGGTTGTAAGTAAATTTATTAAGTCTGCCCGACAAATTTACTTAGTGAATACTGCTAAAGTCTGGTTGGCGACACCAGACGTAGATAGATGACTGTCCAATACAAAATTCGGCTTATAGGTTAATCTCGTTAAACCCAAAATCAAAAGCATTGTTATAAATTGCAAAAACGTAATTTAACACAATGCTTTTTTTCTATGCTCTATCAAACAAAACATCAAAACCATATTCAATTTCACTATCAAAACACATTTAATTTTATATCAAAACCATATTCAATTTTGCCACAAAAATATGTGTTTAATTTTAACCATAAAAGTTTGTTGTTAATATTTGTTAAAAGTTTGTTCATATGCTTGACTTTTTTTTTTTTTT
>WQRI01000027.1 GCA_009786825.1 Bacillota bacterium | reverse complement strand
TTTGTTAACCCCCATTCGCCTAGACTTACCCGCCGCAACTATAATGACATTTACCTTGGCACTAACCTTTGCATTAACCTTGGCATTTTTTTTAGCACTCTTACCCATTTTACTTCTACCAACCCCGTTAATTTTTTGCAAACGCCTTAGCGTTTGGCGGTGCGCTAGCACACTTCGTACATATAAGTATGCTCATCTTTTTTCGTATGCTCTAGTAATTGCTTCACCCTAACTTTAAGCGTGTTGCTTCCAAAAGTTAACTCTATAACATCGCCCACTTTTAGTCTGTGAGATGGCTTTGCTTCTTTGCCGTTAACAATAACCTTGCCTTTGTCTGCCGCCTCTGCCGCAACTGTTCGCCGCTTTATTATTCGCGATACTTTTAAAAATTTATCTAACCTCATAATTATTTCAATCAGCCCCAATTGATTTTATCTTTTTTCGCCAGAAAAAACGGGTGCAACACCCTACACGTTCGACAATATTTGTCACGCCCCACCACCTTTATTATATCACTTTTAATCACAAACTGCAACTGATACGCATAAAATATTATATTAACAAATATATCCAACACTCTAACTTTTAAAGGAGTTTTTATAAATGGAAAGAAAACTTTTACCTATAGAACATTACATACGAGATAATCACCTAGAGCTTGACACAGAAGTAGAAGACTATTACAGAGTTAATGCGTATAAATATAGTGCGGGCTATAACAATTGCGATTGTATGCCTTTACATAATAATACACCCCACCAGCCTATGATGCCACCTATGATGCCACCAGTTATGCCCCCACCTATGCCCTTTGGCAGAAATACAAACAAGGGACACCATACGGGTCAACATATGGAACCTCATATGGGGCAACATATGGGTCACCACACACACCATATGGGTCACCACGAGCCACACCACCACATACCAAACCACACACCACACCACCACAAAAGCCCAAAGCGCTTTTTAAGAATTTTTAGATGGAACGAGAATTGCCCACTTTTAACGCTTAAAGAAAAATGCTATGTTTGCGGAAAAATTCAAGCACACATAGCAAGGGGCGAATTAGAAAACATAGTACATAACTTCGACAACATAACAAGCAACAACCCACATTGGAACGACTTCCACGCGAAAAATAACAACAACCACTCGCATATGGATATGCCACATAATATGGGTATGCACAAGGGTGCAGAACAAAGACACCCTAGCGCACACGAAAACCATTTCGAAAAGTGCCTAGAGATATTAGCCCGCCAAGACAAACTTTTAGACTATCTTTTTAACATAACAAGACACAGCGCAGATAAAGACTTACTAAAGCAAATTATACATACCAAACACGAGACGGCTAAATTTGTAAAAGTGCAACTAAATATCACAGTCTATAACACTACTCGCAAGTTTATCCCGCCAAAAAATATGTGCCTTGGGCTTCGCGAAGCATACGCACTTCAAAACGACTTCGCAAAACTTCTAGAACAAATGCTACCACACCACAAAACCAACCACCTACACACACTATACCTAGCAGAACTAAGAGTACTCTCCCTCCTAAACTACCTACTAACCTTTTGCTAGACAAAAGGCGCGTTGCATTAAACCACAATATGCAACACGCCTTTTTTCGTTTGTTTTTGTAAATGTGGGAATATAAACGGAGCATTTGAGTTCACATTGTTGCGTTTTACAATGGATTTGTATTAAATAATTTTATTTATGCTCCTCTAAATATATTATTTCTTTACCCGTTTTTTTAGCATAAGCAATATCTTCTTTTGTTGAATCGCCAATATATCCGCCAACGTTGACCACAAAAATAGAATCGCTTAAATCTATTTTCATTTTATGCATTTCTGCTAAAACAACACATTGCTCTGGTGTATAATTATTTCTATCAAAATTTGGAGATGGATAAACTACACTAAGCACGCAATTACCTTCCAGCTCAAGTCGTTCAGTTTCAATTATCATTGTATCCTTAAATCTAAGACTTCCACATATCGCTATTATCTTGGTTTTTGTTTTTTTCATATACCGCCATAAAATACTTAACTGGTAGTTTAGTATAAAAATTATTATTATCTTTATATTCTACAAGTCGTGGTTCTATGATATCCTCAAATGATGGAAGCCAATGATAAAGTAAATATTTTTTAACATATTCCTTTTTTGTTGGGTAACATATCTCTGAATAAAAATTGCGATACCTAAAACGACTATCTTTGCGTAATCTTTTTATGAATGTTTCCAGCCCACTATCACCTTTGGCAAAAACAGCCTGCTCACCATTTTCAAAACAAAACCCAGCATATTCGACCAAAATTAAACTACCCTCATCTTTTAATTTATTTGTTAATATGCAAATAATCTGATTATATTCTAATTCGCAAAAATTCATTCTAAATAGAGCAGCAATTGAAAACCCCGCTACAATGAGGTTAACCTTTTTACCATAACCTTGTACTTGTTTAAAATCTCCAACTATGTATTTTTTCTCAAAACCTGTTAAATCATACTTTTCTTTACAACTCTCTATTAAGTCGGGATTTTTGTCTAAAAATAAAATACTTTTTACATTTCTATTTTCTATAATATAATCCGCAAATCTCCCATTTCCACAACCTAAGTCTATTAAATCAATAAACTTGTTAGGAATAAACTTTAACAATTTGCCCTTTATTATTCCTTTAGGATCTTCGAACTTTACAAAATCCGCTATGATTTTAGTAGTATATTTTATTGTCTTCTCCATCTATAAATCACCTTGATTGTACTATATTGTTGCAAAAACTTGTAAAATAGAAAATACTATAAAACTAGCAACTCCTAAAAAGCCAAAAATTACAAAAATTATTTTATATACTCTCCCGTGCGAGTAGGGGAATGTAAAAATGTTCTTCACTTGTTTCGTTTCTGGCTCGGTTGGAATTTCTTGAGCTTTTGTAAATACTTTTATTTTATCCAAATATTTATTGTCATACGAAAAATCAAATTTTCTTTCGAATTCCCTTATGACTGTTTCTGCAACTTTCGTTAACAATTTGTTTCTGTGGTCTAATTTATAAAAAAGTAAACTTTTTACGGCCATTAAAATGCCTAAAAAAATACCTAATGAATAAAGTCCACCCAAGGAAAAAATAGTAACAATTGCTGTAGCCAAAACCCCTGTGAATATTAGATAAAATTGTAATAATGATAATCTCTGTTTTGCGTGAAACTCAAAATGCTTCCACGCCACATTATAAGCATCTTTCTCTGTGATTTTCCCGTTCATTTTTTGAGTATACCATAAATCGACAAAAAAAGCAACTTTTTTGCACCACTTCTTTCTAGTTGCTTTCTTAAATAAAAAGTAGCGACAGTAGTTTTTTTCTACTATCGCAACGCTAACACAAATTTTTATTTTTGCATCCCTTTCTTAGTTTTGCTCATTTCAGAGTAGGGATTCTTTTCTTCATTCCCACATTTACTTTTCAAGTAGTTGTAATTAGTGTAATTATTGATATAGCAATAGCAACAATAGATAACAGTGCAGATATTCCCACACCTATCCAAAATTGCTTTGACTTCATCTTGATATTTCTTTCTAAAGTAATATTCCTTTCAGATAATAGTTTGTTTGATTCTTTTTGTTGCTCATTTGCAATTTTTTGTTGCTCCACCATTTGATATGTTGCTGTTGCCATATCTGCCTGGCTTTGAGCAGATTTCTTAAGAGCGCTTGCCATTTGGTCACTATGCATATTTAAATCCCCCAAATTATCTTATTAGCAACCGCAAGTTTTCTTTGCGGTTAAATTTTTATCACTTATACTCTTGCTCTTAGGTCTTCGCCTTTTATTACTACGTAGGTTGCGTTTTCTTTACAGAACAGCCTTGAGTGTATTCTTTCTTCGTATCTGTCTCTAAGCACTAGGGCGTCTAGGTTTGTTGTTATAATTGTGTGCTTGTTTTGCTCTAGGCGCTCGTTCAAAATTTGATATAAATACTCTAGCGTTACGTTGTTTAGGTTTGGCTCTGTGCCTAAATCGTCTATTATAAGCATATCGCTTTGAAAAAAGCCTTCTATGTATTTATCTTTTTCTGGGCTGAATGTTGTGCGGTGTTTCAACAGCATTTCGTTTAAACCGAACGCCGTTGTGTAGACAACATAAAAGCCTTTGTTTATTAAATTATTTGCCAACACTTTAACAGCATATGTTTTGCCCGTGCCCGTACCGCTTGAGATTGTTAGTTTTGTTTTATTAGAGTTTGGAAAATTTTCGGCATAATTTTTTAGCCCATCGTACAACTTTTGTAAACTATCTTTATGAATTTTGCTTACATCTTTTGGCATTTTAATTTTGCTAAAGCAATAAATTTCTACATCTTTAATGTTACTACTTTGCATTAACAACTTAGATAACTCGCGCTTTAAGCATTGACACATTTCGTTATTAATTAAACCCGTGTCGCTACAGTTTTTGCAAAAGTAATTTATTTCTGACTCTAGCCCTAACTCTTTTTTTCTTGCAGATAAAAGTTTAGGCACTTCTTTTGCTCGCTTTTTTGCACTAGCCACTTTTGCTAGTTTTATTATACCCGCTTGGTCTTTTGCAATATCTAAAGTTAGTAGTGCTAACTCTTTTTTAAGCTGGGCATACTCTTTATCTTTTTCTAAGTTTTGCTGATTTAAATTTGCTATGTAGTGTGCATAGTCGCGCCTTTCTTTTATAATATCAAACGCCTTTTGTTTTATGTTATTCATAAATAACCTTTGGATTGCAGTTAAGCAACCTACCCGTTTTTTAATGTGTTGTTTTTCCACCTTGCTATTTTTAAATTGGGCATTACAGTTCTAGGTTGTGGTGAGACGCGGAGCGAAGTATACAAAATTTTTGACCTTTGGATTGCCGCAGGCAAACAACCGGCAAAAATTTTGTATACTGAGCGACTACATACTAAAGTTATCCAAATCGTCTAGTAGCATATTTCTTAGTTGCTCTTTTGTGTATTCGTGCCTTATAATTTGTTTGCCTTTGGTTTTGTCTGGTTTGTTTTGTTGACCTTTGGTTTTGCTTTGTATAACTGAATGCTCTGGCTTGCTTTGCTCTTCAACTTCTTTAAGTGTTTTTATGCCTTTTGCAAAATAGTCTGCTAGCACGCTATTCATATAGGCAAGCGGTCTGGCTGCATTTTTTGCGAGCGTTGCTGCGTGGTTAATAACATCTTTTGGTAATGCCCAGTTGGTTGTCCAGTTTATAAAAAAGTCTCTGTCTTGCTTTGTTATGTTTTTGTCTAAGCCTAGTATGTCTAGCAACTCTTGTATTTGTGTATCTTGCTTTGCTAGGCTCTCATAGTGCTGAGCAATTGCCGCCTCGCTTACAATGCCTTTTTTGTAAAAACTGTTTATCAGCCTAGACATACCCTCTAGTGTTCTAATGCCCGCCTTTGCGCAATCTTTTGCTAGTAGCAATATTGTATCCGCGCTGTAGCCTAATTCTAGCCACGGGGTGAAATAAGTTTCTACAAAAAAATCTAGATTGTCGTAGTATAGCCCCAAAGTCTTTGTTGCGCCGCTTGCAATCTCGAATAACTCTTTTCGCCTTTTTGCATAGTTTTGAATATCTTGCACAGTTTTAATGCCTAGTTTGAAAAACTCGTCTAGGCGCTCGTCTAACTTTTTTATGCTTCCAACACTTTTGGCAGCCTCTATAATGCTTCCGTGCGTAAGCCCTAATTGCTTTGTCCATTTAATGTAGGCTTGCTTATCTGCTAACTTAACTTCTACTTCTCTTTTTGCCTTTTGGCTTGCGCCTTTTAGGCTTCGTAAAACGTCTTTTACTTCTTTACTTTGCAACTCTAACTCTGTTATGTGTTGCATTACATCTTTATGTTTTTTAAGCCCCCTTTTAGCCCACTCTTTTGCAACTGTTATTATATATCTTGTGTTGCCCGTTTTTTCTGTATTAAAAACATATCTCTTTACGCAAAAGGCGGCTATCTCTAAAAGTGCTTCTTGCTCTACCCGCCAGTCTTTAATAACATTATAGTAGTCGTTAAACTCGTTTACATTTACAATTGTATACGGCTTAACAATTTCGTTTAGTTTTGCGTTAAAGTCTTCAAACTCTGTTGGGCAATATTGTCTGTAAACGGACGCATTTTTCAAACTTAAATACTCTATTGTAAGTGGCTCTAGCGCTATAATTTTTACAAGCCCTTCTTTTTCGAAATATCTAAACGCTTGTAGTATTCTGTCTTTTGGTAGGTTTATCTCGTTTTCAAAAGCGGCAGCACTAAACTTTGCCACACCGCAAGCATACAAGCCATACAAATACACCTTGACAAAATCGCTATCCATATTTGGCAAATACCTAGATATAAATAAATTGTCAACTACTGTGTAACTGTTTTCTGTATGCTCTGAGGCAAAACTAAAAGCCTTCAGCAAGTTTTCTTGTTCTCTCATATTTTTCAAATGACCGACCTATGTTTTGCCGACCACAAAACTCTCCGAAAAAGTTGGTGTATCCTTTTTTTTCGGGTTAATTAATTATATCATATTTGCAATTTTTTTGCAACTAGATTTTTTTAACTACAATTATGCTTCTGTTTAGCGTTTCTGTACTCTCACCCACTTGCCCGCTTATACTAAATTTTTCGTTAGCCACTAACTCACACTTAAAGCGCTTAAGGGCATTTTTTGCGGCGTCTATCTCTACTTCGTTTTCACTTCCTTTATACGCAAACAGATGCCCGCCCTTTTTTAAAAGGGGCATTGCCCACTTAATAAGTTTGTCTAGCGGGGCAACCGCACGGGTTAGGGCAATACAAAAATATTCGGCGTAGTCTGCTTTTGCTTGCTCTGCCCTTAGGTGTAGCGCATTAACATTGTCTAGGCTTAATTCTTTAATTACGTGCTGTAAAAAGGTTACCTTTTTTTGCGTGCCATCTATAAGCGTAAACTGCCAATCGGGCTTTTCTATAGCCAAAGGTATTCCCGGAAAGCCAGCACCACTACCTAAGTCTAATATTTTTGGGGCTAAAACATTTGGGGTTAACACTTTTGGGGCTACTTCACTATTGTCTGCACAAACTTCACCACCGCCAATATACCTACTGATTATAGGCAAAGCAGCAAGGCTATCCTCAAAGTGTTTTAAGTAGACTTCATCTTTTTTTGTAATTGCCGTTAGGTTAAACTTGTTGTTCCACTCTATCAGCGTCTCATAATATATCTTAAACTTATCCATCTTTTTTTCGTTGTGACCGACTTTTATTTAGCCCGCCAAATGCATTATTCCGAACATTTTCGTGTCTATCTATTTAAGCGCAAAAATTAGAGTTTTAAAAATTAGAGTTTATTTGAAGTGCAGTAGCAGTACAGTTATATCTGCTGGGGATATTCCTGTTATTCTTTTTGCTTGGTCTAACGTTTGTGGTTTTATTTTATTTAGTTTTTCGCGGGCTTCTAGGCGCAAATTTTTTAAACTATTATAGTCGAAATTTTGTGGCAGGCTAAAGTGGGCTAGTGCCTTTTCTTTTGCCATTTCTGCGTTTGAAATGGCAAGATATCCGCTGTATTTCACATTAGATTGTATTGTAAAAAGCGTGTGTTTTGGCACTCCTTTAAACAGGTTGTAGGTGCTGTTAAGTTTAAATATGCACGTTTTGGGGCGCTTAAGCGCCTCGTAAACGCTTAAACCGCTTTTAAGCACGCCTAACTCTACCCCCAAAACATCGGCTAGGCGCGCGTCTGGTTTAAGCACAGTCTGTAATATTTTGTCTGCTTTTTGTATATCTTTTTGTCGCTTTTTAAAAAGTTTTTTGCGGCTCTCACACGCTAGCCCAAGCTCTATAGCATACTGGCTAAGGCGTAAATCTGCATTATCTTGGCGTAAAAAAAGTCTGTGTTCTGCACGGCTTGTCATCATTCTGTAAGGCTCGTCCACACCCTTTAAGCACAAGTCGTCTATCAAAACGCCTATGTAACTCTCTTCTCTTTTTAGTATAAGTGGGCTTTCCGCATCTAGAAATAACTTAGCATTTATACCCGCAAGAAGCCCTTGCGCCGCCGCTTCCTCGTAGCCAGAACTTCCTAAAACCTGCCCCGCAAAAAACAAACCCGCTATTTTTTTATGCATTAAATTTGGGTTAACGCCCAAACTGTTTACCGCGTCATATTCTATTGCGTAGGCATACCGCATAATCTCGGCGCTCTCTAACCCCTCTATGCTTTGCACAACTTGGCGCTGAATATTCGTAGGCAGTCCCGTAAAAATTCCTTGTAAGTAGTATTCGTCTGTATTCTCGCCCTCTGGCTCTAAAAAAATTTGATGGCGCTGCTTTTCTTCAAACCTTACAATTTTCTCTTCAATGCTTGGGCAGTAGCGTGGTCCTTTACTGTCCATTGCACCGCTGAAAATTCCGCTACTTTTTATGTTTTGCTTAATAATCTCGTGCGTTTTTTCGTTAGTGTAACCAAGATAGCACGGATAATTTTTTTGCTTTTTCAAAACTTTTTTTAACTCGCTATCCGCTGTTAGTGCCGAAAAACCTTGTAAAACATCTTCCCCGCCAGAGCGCGTAAACTTAGAAAAATCTATACTGCGTTTTAAAATTCGTGGTGGCGTAGATGTTTGAAAGCGCCTTAACTCAACGCCCAAAGCCCTAAGGCTGTCAGACAACTTTGTTGCCGCTGCAAAACTTGAGGGTCCGCTACGCTTTTTTACTTGCCCAATAACAATATCAGAGTTTAAGTAAACCCCGCTAGCCACAACAACAGCACCCGCGTAAAAGGTTTCGCCAAACTCTGTCTTTACCCCAATTACGCATTTGTCTTTATTTTTTGTGTCTAACGCCACACCCGCCTTGCCACCTGTCTTACCGCTTGCCTTACTTTCTGCCTTGTCGCCTACCCTTTCACCTACCAAAATTTCTGTAACTTCGCTCTCTAGCAAATGTAGATTAACTTGCCTTTCTAAAACGCTTTTCATATCTATGTGATATTTGTGCCTATCTGCTTGCGCGCGCAAAGAATGCACCGCCGCCCCCTTAGAGTTATTTAGTGTTTTAATCTGAATTGCCGCCCTGTCCGCATTTACGCCCATCTGCCCGCCAAGTGCGTCTATTTCTTTAACCAAATGCGCCTTTGCCGTTCCGCCAATGTTTGGGTTGCAAGCCATAAAAGAGATGCTCTCTAAACTCATCGCACAAAGAAGCACCCTTTTGCCAAGGCGCGCCAAAGCAAGCCCCGCCTCTACCCCAGCGTGACCCCCACCAACCACAATCGCATCGTATTTGTTACTATCCATTAACCCCCATTCTAAGTCGTATCAAAACGCTGTCACAACATATAAAAATTTTGCTTATCTCAAACCCTATAAGAGTTCTAAATTGTGTTGAGACGCTGGCGCTTGATGTTAAAATTTTGAGCCTTTGGCTTTGCCGTAGGCAAAACAACCGCGAAAAATTTTACACACCAAGCGCCCATTATTTACCTATACAAAATTTAGAAAATATCTCATTTGCTAGTTCTGTATTAAAATCTTTTCCGCTTATTTTAGAAATTTCTTGCAACGCGTTTTTAACCACAAAAAACAATACTTCTGTTTCTAAGTCGCCTGCTTGCTTAATTGTGCCTAAATGCTCTAGCGCCTTTTTTACAACATTTTTGTGTCTGCTGTTTAAGTAAAGTGTATCGCCTTGCTCTAGCCCTTTGGCGTTTGCCAAAACTAAAATTTGCTCTTTAAGTTTGTCTAACCCTTGCTTTGTATTTGCCGACACACGAATAGCATTTTTAAACTTAGCACCAGTCTTACCCGCCTTATCTACCTTATTAAGTACTACTAGCAAATTCAAACCGCTAAACTGCTCTAACAACTGCTGGTCGTCTTTTGTTATGTCTGTGCTATCTAGCACAAGCAAAATAATTTGCGAGCCTTTAATTGTATCGCGCGTTTTTTGTATGCCTAAAATCTCTATTTGGTCTGTTACTTGCCGTATGCCCGCCGTGTCCGATAGGTTAAACACCACATCGTTATACACAAAACTCTCACTTATCACATCTCTTGTAGTACCCGCAATGTCCGTTACAATAGCCCTATCCGCCCCAACAAGCGCATTAAAAAGTGACGACTTTCCAACATTTGGTCTGCCAACAAGCGTAACTGATATCCCGTTTTCTATTATATCAGACACCCCCGCCGCACTATCTAACTCTAACAACGCCTGCCTTGCCTTTTCTATTATTGTAGGTATGCCCGATAAGTCTACTTCCCCAATTTCTTCTTGTGTGTAGGCTATGCTTGCTTCTAAAGGGGCAAGCGCGCTGTATAACAAGCCCTCTATCTCTAATACGCGCTTTTGTAAATGCCCGCTTGAAAGAGAGTAACCCGCCCTGATTTGCGCAGCCGTTTGCGCATTTATAAGGCTAGCAACACCCTCCGCCTCAGTTATACTCATCTTACCATTAAGCACAGCCCGCATACTAAACTCGCCGTTTTCTGCAAGGCGAGCGCCCTTAGCCAAAACTTCTGCCAAAACACCATTTGCTATTGCGTTGCTTCCGTGTAACTGAAACTCTACAATGTCTTCACCCGTGTAAGAGTGCGGCGCTTTAAAATAAATTAAAATGCACTTATCGCTAAAATGCTTGGTCTTAACCTCGCATAAATACGCATACCTAGGTTTAATTTCTATACTATCACTTGCTCGCTTGCCTTTATCTACTTGCCCGCCCCCCCCCATTTTTTCGCAAGCCTTGCCACCTATACCGCTTTTGCCACCTACACCCACTACACAAAGTAGGGCAATGCTTAAAGCGCTTGCCCCACTTAACCTAACAACAGATATTCCACCCTTGCCTTGTGGAGTTGATATTCCTGCTATAGTATCCATAATTTTAGTGTACAAATTACAAATTACAATGTACAAATGTTTCACCGCTTAGCGCGGGCAAGATTAATATTTGCAAATTGCGTGCAAGAGCATAATGCAGACTGTTCAAACGCCTTTGGTATTAATCACATAAAACATTTGTAATTTGTACATTGTAATTTGTAACTTGCTTATTACTCGCGGTATTCTCCCTTCTCTTTTGTGTATCTATTTGGTAAGTCTTTTAAATTTACTACTTCGCTATCTTCTGGGTAGACTGTATCTATTACAAATTTTGCATCTAACTTCTTTTGCTCTTTAAAATATTGTTTTGGCACAAGCGCGTTGGGGTTGCCCATAATATACTTTTTTAAACTAGGCGATAGTGGCTGATAATTTTTTTGTGGCTTATAACTTGTTTTGCTGTCTTTAACAACTAAAGAAGATGGTATAAACATCGCATCTTTAATTGTCTCTTTCTTTTTTCCACTAGCCTTATCTGCCCTTGCACCCTTACCCTTACTCGCGCCCTTATCTTTACTTACTACAACATCTTCTAATTCGCTTGGCTTGTAAGAGAAAACCGTCTTACTCGCTTTACCCTTTTTGTTTTTATCACCTGCTTTGTCTTTAGACTTAGCATCTTTTTTAAGTTGCTTTACATTCTCACCCTTTGGCGTAGGCAATACAACCAAAAACCTATCCGGGTCTTCCCCCTCAGATACTGTATAAACATTAGGGTTTTTTTCGAGAGATGCGTGTATAACCTTACGCTCTGTGCTTGTCATAGCCTCTAGTTCTACCCGCTTGCCCGTTTTTTCTACGCGCGCCGCAACAGACAGCGCTAGTCGCTTTAGCGTATCTTGCCGCCTTGCCCTATAGTCTGCTACATCTAAATTAACACGCTTTAGTTTGCGAGGCACTAACTGATTAGTTAAAAGTTGTAAAGCGTCTAACACGTCCCCCCTATGCCCAATAATAGCCCCAACATCCTTGCCCTCTACTTTAAAAACTATATCCTCGCTAAAGTCTGTACTAACTGTTAAACCGAGTTGCATTTTATCCAGCAACCCTTGCAAAAAGTTTTTAATCTCTAAATAATCTTGTTCTTTACCTTTTTTACCCATATAATTAATTGTAAAATGTAAAGTGTAAAGTGTAAAGTGCCTACACCCGCTAGCGCGGGCAATATTTATTTGCAAATTGCTTGCAAACGAAAATTGAAACGTTCACAAGTAAAATTATTTATGAGTTTAACCACTCTACACTCTGCACTCTACACTCTGCACTCTACACTCTTTTACGCTCTTCTAAATTGTCTGTCGAATTGCATCTCATCGTCCCCGCTATCTTTGTTGTCTCTTTTTAAAATTTGGTTTATAATAGTACCCGTTACAAGTTGCGTTGCCGTACCAACTGTAATATACAAAGCAAAGCCCGCCGCAAACTGTAATGAAATTATACCTATCATAGCCGGCATTATAAACAACATAACTTTCATAGCGCCAGAACCCGGCTGACCCGGCATCATCTGCTGTGGATTGTTGCGCCTCATAACTAGCATTGTAAAAATATTTAAAATTACCGCAAGTATTGGAAGTATTACAAGCCCGTTACGGCGGTGCGTATTTCTTATAAGTTCCATCTTAGATTGAAACTCACCATAAGTCATAGGTACAGTTCTATAGTCGTCAATAAGCGCTAGATACTCAGAATAACTCTCAATAGTAGCAGCCCACGGCGTGTCTGGTCTTGCTAAGTTTGTTATCCAAAAAAAGCCGCTTCGGTTCTCTTCAAAGGCTAGTAGTGCTACGTGCTGTCTTGCACGCGCGCGCGCTATGTGTTCCAAATTATAAATATAATAATAAAAATCGAAAATCTCTATATACCTTGCGCGGTATTTCAAAAGCAACTCAGCCTCTACATAAGGGTTAAGTAACACAATCTCTTCTTCAGTTGCTAGCCTAATAATATACTCGTCACCATTTATACCGCTAACACTTTCATCTTGCTCTGTTATATAAAACTCTATCTGAGCCGCAAGTTGAATGTTCTCAAACAACTGCTCGTTGTGGCGCGTAGAATATTGGTTAAAGCCTGTCCAAACCGCTATCATTATAATAACCGGAAAAAGCATAGGCAAACACATACTAAGCGGTCTGTAGTTTACACTTTTATACAGCGCCTGAGTTTCTTTTTGTATTCTAGCCCTGTCACCCTTATGCTTTTCTTGAATGTTTTTAAGTTGTGGTCTGATTTTTTCTGTAGCCTTTGCCATTCGCCTAGAAGAGCGACGCATAAGATAATCTAGTGGAAAAAGCAACAACCTAAGCGCTATAGAGAAAATTATTATTCTCATAGCAAGCGTTGCTACCCCCATATTTTCTAGCATATTAAATATGCCACCTATAATAGTTCCCATTTAATACTCCGTTTATTGTAAATTGTAAAATGTAAAGTGTAAAGTGTTTGCACCGCTAGCGCGGGCAATATTTATTTACAAATTGCTTGCAAGCGAAAATTGAAACGTTCACAAGTAAAATAATTTATGAGTTTAACCACTCTACACTCTACACTTTACACTCTACACTTTAGTTAGATTTTTTATTGCTTTTTTTATAATCTCGCTTGCTTTTAGCAAGTCGTCTATGCCTATATATTCGTTTGGTTTGTGAGCCATATCTTCCATATGCGCAAAGCGCACACCAAATGCAACACACCTACCAGATGGAAAAGCCCGCGCATATGTTCCGCCACCTGTAGACTTTGGCTTCGCACTCTCGCCCATCACTTCGTTATATGCTTTAAGTAAATTTTGCACAAGCGGGTTACTCTCATCTACTACAATAGGGTCTTTTTGCGAGCCTATAGTAAGTGTAAACAAACCGCCCAAAGCCTTTTGATATAGGCTAGTTACTTCCGCCAACTTTTTAGTCGCGGGGTAGCGTATATCTAACTTAACGCTTAGCGTTTTACCATCAAAATCAATAGTCCCTAAGTTATGGGTTAACTCGCCCGTAGGTTCGTCCTTTAGATATGTTCCTGCCTTTTGCCCGTTAAAGTCGGTAAGTAAACTTAACTTTTTAAAATACTCGGTATTTGGAAACTTTTTAACCAAATACTCTAGCGCCCCCCATATTGCGTTAGCCCCATCTTGTGGTCTACTTGCGTGCGCAGACTTGCCTTTAAAAAACTTCGCCACGCTTCTTTGCTTCGGCTCATCTCTACACAGTTTAACTTCTACTTTATCGCACACCATATTAGCCGCGTCCCCGCCCCTAATAGCCACAAGTTCTAGTAAGTCGTGATAAACATTTTGTCTGCTCAAGTCTGCCGTAAGCACGTACTGAAGTATTCCCTTTTCTGCATTAATTACAGGAAACTCGGCGTCCGGCGTAAAAGCAATGTCTGGCATTTTCTCGGCTTTTAAGTAGTTTTCTATACAAGTAAACGACGCCCCACTCTCTTTATATCCACCTTCCTCGTTACAACCCATTATAAGCCTTATGGCTTTGTTTGGAACATAGCCCTCGTCTTTCAAAGCCTTAAGCGCATAATAAGCTGCAATTGTCGGACCCTTATTGTCTATAGCGCCCCGCCCATAAATGTTACCGCCCTTAATAGCGCCCCCAATAGTACCACTGAAAGCCTCTATATCACTATCCCAATTATCCCCCTTTGGCACAACATCTAAATGCGTAAGTATACCTAAAATCTCACTAGCCCCGCTCGGATTATACTCTATATGCCCCGCGTGTCCGCCAACATTCACAACACTAAAACCATCTCTTTTTGCAAGGTCTAGCATAAACTTAAGCGCCTTATCTACTTCGCTTCCATAAGGCATATTTTTACTAACACTAGCCTTGTCGTAAACACTTTTAAAACCGATTAGTTCTACAGTTTTTTGAATAATATCATCTCTATATTTTTTCATTAAATACCCCATTTTTCATAAACTCATTTTTTATTTTTAGAGTTGCGACGTAATCTAGACGCGTAGCAGATTGAGGCAATTTTAGATACAGCACAAGGCGTTTTTGACGCGCGTACTTGATGTACGCAAGGAAAAAACAACGAAGTGATGTGCTAAAATTGCAAAAAGATGCACGCGGATACGGTTGCGGAGCAACTCTACTTGTTTCTACTTAAGAATTCATCTGCTAGCGCTTTGTAAGCAGCAGCCCCGCTACTAGACTTATCGTATAATATTATAGGCAAGCCGTGCGATGGCGCTTCAGATAGCCTTACGTTTCTTGGTATAACTGTTGCGTAAACCTTTTTGCCAAAAAAAGTTTTAATCTCGTCCGCAACTTGTTGCGACAATTTAGAACGACTATCATACATAGTAAGCACAACGCCCTCAACTTCTAAATTCTGGTTTAAATGCTTTTTTAAAAGTTTAACTGTATTCATCAGTTGAGATAACCCCTCAAGCGCAAAATACTCGCATTGTATCGGTATAAGCACGCTGTGCGCAACAACAAGCGCATTAAGTGTTAGTAGCCCCAAACTTGGCGGGCAGTCTATTAGTATAAAGTCGTACATATGCATAACCGGCTCTAGCACACGGCTTAAAACGCGCTCGCGCTGTTCCATATAAACAAGTTCTACTTCCGCGCCCGCTAGGTCTATATTTGCTGGCAGTATATCTAAGTTTTCTATTTGCGTGCGCTTTATAACATCTATTATGTTTTTAGAGCCAACAAGCACATTATACAAACTGCCATCTAGTTTGTTTTTCTCAACCCCCAGCCCGCTAGAAGAATTGCCCTGTGGGTCTATATCAATAAGAAGCACGCGCTTACCCTCCATAGCAACGCACGCCGCCAAATTAATACAAGTAGTAGTCTTGCCAACCCCACCCTTCTGATTTGTTAACGCAATTATCTTAGCCATACTATCCATTATAAACTATTTCAAAAAATAAGTCAATCATATTATCTATTTATCTATAATCTATATTTTAAACCCAACATAAATAAGGGCTTTAAAATACAGATTTCAAATTTCCATTTATTAAAAAAGTTTGAAATAAATTAATAAAATGTTGCAAAACGCTTGCTTTTTAATTTGATTTATGTTAAAATATATTTAACAATTTTAATACTTTACAAATACTTTAACGGAAATAATTTTAGGGGGAAATTATATATGGTTAAAATTAGAGAAAAACCGAATAGGTCTAATAGACTGTTGGCGGTAATGCTTGCATTTTTGCTTTGCATTGGCACAACATTTGTTGCGTTTAATGTTTTGCGGGTGTTTGCATATGAGTACAATTCATACCGCTCGGGATATTGGCACATAGAGGGTCTGTACTCAGAGAGCGGACAAAGAATAGAGGAATTCTCTGTGCATTGCCGCGATACAAAAACAATTATTTTACAAGACGAAAGAGAGCTTGGTCTTTTTGCGTATACGCTAAAGGGTGATGGCTTCTTGTGGTTTAGTGACTACTGCGAACAACTTGAGGGACTAAGGTGGCACGGTCATATTGGGTGGTATGTAAGTGATATGTGGACTATTGCAAACCATAACACTACCTTTCACGATTACACAATAAAGTTTGCAAGAGATATGGATTTAAGCGCGCACTACTGGCAAACCATACCTGCTGTTAAAAATATGCATATAGATGGCAGGGGTCACACCATTTATGGCTTAGCAATACGCGCTAATACAATACTTACAATAGACCACCGCGTTAGTTTTAGTTGGGGCGAGACGCGTCGAAATTTAGAAACAATGTTAGAGAGCATAGGTTTTATTGGATATATGTTTCACTCTTCTATTAGAGAAATCACTTTTGCTAATGCAAATATAGATGTACAAGAGCCGGGTTGGCGCACACATAACTCAACTCACATTGGCTGGATGGGTTCTGGGCAACGTGAATTCAAAACAGATTATCACGGCATACCATCTGCTGGGGTTGTTGCTGGCACTTTAGTTGGCTCGCGTGCTGTTAATGTTAATGTTGTTAATTCTTTTATCGGCGTACCTACTTGCTTTACTTCTGCACACGGCGTAGTTGCTGGCTTTATAAGAGACTCTGATTTTGGTGTGAGTGATTTGGGACTAAGCACTTCTCATATAACGGGTAGCAACGTAATAAACACTAGCCTAGTGGTTTACAACGCGTCCCCAGACGCACTACATAATGCACCACATTCTGGCGCTGGATTTGCTTACATAGGTGGCATAACAGGTGCAAGCGTTAGAAGCGTTGTATCTAACAGCGTTTTCAGAGATTCTGAAATAATAATTACTCATTTATTCACTTGCTGTTGCGCATACAATGCTTATAGTTGTCACTTAACTTCATTTTTCATTGGCGGAATTGCAGGCTTTTCTAGTGCAACATATATGCCGGCGGCTGGTACTTGTATACTAAACAATTTAGTTTACAACCCAACTTTTAGCGTGGCATATTTCCTTCACGCTTATGTTGGGGCTGTAGCAGGTATTGTAATTAACGACTCTGTTGTTAACAACGTGGTTATTGGTGCAGAAGGGACCCCTTTTATATCGCACCTTTATATAGATGGCGAGAAAAAGTCTACTGAAGTTTTAAGTTATTTAAGAACGGTAGTTTATGGAAGTGATGATAGATGGATTTTCCCGTACTTACGTTGCTGCTGCGACTTCAGATTTAATTTAGAAATAAACGGCACAGATAATTACTGGTTTTTACATACTCTTAAACTTTGGCGACAATTTAATTGGTCTACTGCCACAATACGCGAAAAAACTTTTGAAGGACTTTACGCGGGTGGTTACTTACATTTAACTGCCACGCAAATTTTCGCAGGTGGCTCAGATGTTACTAACGTTAACGTTTGGAATAGAGGGCGTGCTTGGTTTTACAATATGCTAGAAGTAAACCCATTATGGCAAGACTATACGTGGACTGGTAGTTGTTCTGGCAAACTATTCCCTATGTGGTTTAGCCCTATAGAAATAATATGCGAATGTGGCTACTATTTCTCGTGTGGCGCAAGGGGTCACTTCTTTCAACAAAGATATTATTCTAGTCGCTTCCACTTCGAAGCGCACAACCCTAAAATAGATAAGGTTGTTGGCAACCAGCGCTTTATAGTTGGCTTTAATCACCACTTCGCTAATTTAGAAGAAGCAAAAGCATTCAAGTCAGAAGACGGCGCAGATATAGTATCTACGCTAAACGATATAAGGGCTTACGTTGGTGGCTTGTGGTGGGCTATTCAAGTTAACATATCAAGCCCTAACGCTCACGTAACAGATATACGCTTTGGTCTAACTAGGTATAGCGCGTGGGTTTGGAACAACGACACAATAGATTTAGGTGCATTCTGGTTTGTAGGCTCTAGCCCTTATAGCAACCTTGCTAGGTACTTACCTGTGTTTGATGAGAGTGGCAACAGAGTTTACAGAACTTATGCCCCGCAGTTCGAGTACATCTACTGTGGTGAGCAAAACGTTTGGTTCAGACACTACTTTGGGGGCGGGCGCGTAGCGGGCAACATTAGCATCTCAAGCGCACCAACGTTTATATATGTGTTTAACGAAAACAGCGGTGTTTACTACAGGCTTCAGTTATACAGAAGCGGTCTTTTGCCTAGCCTTCCAACTTACTTTACACTTTGCGAGAGTCGTTTTGGTGTGTGGTTAGAGATTATAGAGGTAGATTATGTTAGGTATTTGATTAATTTGGCGGCTGGAAATAGTTTAGAGTTGTTGCTTACGCAGTTTGCGGTGGAGCTTGAGCATATTGTTGTGGTTGGAAATGATGGACAGGTTATTACGGCTTTGGGTGCGACAAATGTTGCAACGGGCATAACTTTCAAGTTAGTAGATGGCGATAATGTTTTAGACAAGGTTGTGTTGGTGCTTGCGGGTGATACGAATGGCGATGGTATTGTAAACGTAAGTGATGTGGCTTACATTTATATGCACGACAACTTCTTTGATGCGTTTGAACTTACCGGTGCATTCTTACTAGCGGCAGACATAAACAGAGACGGCATTGTAAACATAAGCGATGTTGCTTACATCTATATGCACGACAACTTCTTTGACACGTTTAACTTGTTCTATGGTCTATGCTTAAACAGACAAATTATATAAAAATAAAAATCTACATACAAGGTTTAAAACCTACATAGGAGAATAAATTATGAGAAACAAATTAAAATCTAAAATAAAGATGTTATCGTGCGCGCTTGTTGCAGGCGCATTGATAATGATTGCTACGCTTACAAGCATTGTTGCAGGTGGCAATTACAGCGCGCTAGCGAGTACAAACGCTAATATAACGCTTAGCAACTACAGACTAAGCGCAGACGAAGACGTAGCCTTTCAGTTAGTTGGCAGAAATGTTACTGCTAACTCTAAAGATGTTCAGGTTTGGGCGCGCTTCAACAACCCAACTAACAATATGCGTATTGTAATAAATTTTAACCCGGCGGTGTTACCACTTACGCTTACGCCACAAACTTACGTTGGCAATACAATATTCCCAACAAACCAAATAAGTGCCGAGGGTACGAATGTTGGGGCGGGCATAATTGTTTTAAGTGTATCATCTCAAAACGCGGTTAACGTTGCGGGTCATTTATACAACATCGGTACGCTTCGCTTCCCTACAATAAACGCGGGTGAACACGAACTTCGTGTTAACACGGCGGCTACTTCTGCGCGTCACTTCGTAAGCGGAAGCAGCACAGAGATTGCTAACAACAGAATCTCTGCACGCAACTTCATAGCATTTTTTCCGCCGTCTAGCCCGACAAACCTAACGGCAGTTGCAGATGACTTAGGGCGCGTAGACTTAGCGTGGACTGCACCTACAAACAACGGCAACACGCCGATTACAAGGCACGAGTTTTCTATAAACGGCGGCGCATCGTGGGTTGCTACACAAAACGCAACTTCTCACCGCTTTCAAGCAAACGCGGCGCAAATTGGTGTAGAGTTATCGTTCATAGTAAGGGCTGTTAACATAGAGGGGGCTTCTGTGGCATCTAACATAGCGCGCGCGACACCGGAAGGTACGCTTGCGGCAGCACCTGCAGATTTTATAGCAGTAGCGGGACCAGAGTTAGTAGTACTTAGGTGGACAGCGGTTACAAGCGCCGAGGCAAACGGGCTTGCAATTATTCGCCACGAAGTGTCGAGTGATAGCGGCGAGACTTGGGTAAACGCTATGACAAGCAGCCTACACACATTTGTAGACTTAGAGGGCGGCGTGTTATACACATTCAAAGTGAGAGCAGTAAACAGTTTAGGTATTGCTGGGCATACTTCAAAGGCGCTAGCAACAACACAGACTGCTGATGGCGAAACTGCTCCGTGCATTGCGTGCGGGTGTGGCACAGAGCCTGTAGAGTGTCCTTACTACCCTTACGAGCCTTGCACGTGCGAGCCAACTGAGCCTGTTTGTCCTTATTACCCATATGAGCCTTGTACGTGTGAGCCGACCGAGCCAACCGAGCCTTGCATATCGTGCGGTTGTGAGGGCGCTAGTGGCGAGTTTACGATTATGCTTATAAACGCAAACGGCAACTTACTAAACACAATTTCTCTTTC
>WQRI01000026.1 GCA_009786825.1 Bacillota bacterium | reverse complement strand
GAAGTAGTTGTGGCTGGTGGTGCTAGTGTAGGCAGTAGTGCGGTAGTCGGTAGCGCTGTAGGTGGTACTAATTTGGTCAAGGCAAGCGACAAGCGTACAAGCAACAAACGCCCAAACAACAAGCGCCCGCTAGAGTTTAACAACAGCCTTACGTTTAGTAACATAAACTTTAGATATAAAGATGATGTGCCGCTTATAGATAACCTTAATGTGCATATCCCAAAAGGCAAAAAGGTTGCTATTGTTGGTCCGACTGGTGGCGGTAAAACCACGCTTGTAAATTTACTTATGCGCTTTTACGATGCGCAAAGTGGTCAGATTTTAATTGATGATACAAACATTTACGAGTGCGACAGAAATAGTGTGAGAGACTTATTTGGTATGGTACTACAAGATGTGTGGCTTTTTAACGGCACGATAAGAGACAATATTACATACGGCAAAGAAGGCGCGAGTGAGACACAGATAGAAGCCGCGTGTAAAAAAGCGCACATAGACCGCTTTATTAATACGCTTCCCGATGGCTACGAGACAATAATAAACGAAGACGCAACAAATATATCTCAAGGTCAAAAACAACTTATAACAATAGCGCGCGCGTTTTTAGCCAACAAACCAATACTAATTCTAGATGAAGCAACATCTAACGTAGATACGCTTACAGAAGCGCTTGTGCAAGACGCTATGCGAGAGTTGCTTAAACACAAAACATCTTTCGTAATAGCCCACCGCCTATCAACAATAGTAGACAGCGACCTTATCCTAGTAATAAACAACGGGCAAATAATAGAGCAAGGCACTCACCATTCACTTCTATCAGCCGGCGGCTTTTACGCAGAACTGTATAATAGTCAGTTTGCAATGTAGTGGAAGCAATTTTAGCGCGCCACGTAAAAAAATATTTGCTTGTAAATATTTGCTGTAAACGGTTGCGTTTATTTGATTGTTGTGGTATACTTAAAAGGTGTAATAAACAGATTGTTCACTTACACAAATACAAAAATAAAAAAGCGTACTAACTTTATGTTAGTATACAAAACCTTTTCCTCTAGCGGTTTTGCTAGGGGCGTAAAGACCAAGGGAGGTTAATAATGCAGATTAACAAATACGAGTTGATGACAATTATATCAACTGGTGTAAGCGAGGCTGTGCGCGATAAGGCAATTGCTCGGGTAGAGGAAGTTATTGCTAAAACGGGCAGCACGCTAGAAAAAACAGACAAATGGGGTGTAAGAAAATTAGCATACCCTATTAACTACAGAAACGACGGCTTTTATGTGCTGTTTACATTTAAGGGACAGCCTACTGCGATTGCAGAGATAGAGCGCATTATCAGAATTACAGACGGCTATGTTAGATTTATGACAACTAAGTTAGATGAGGTTGCTATAGAAAAGTCTAACAAGCGCAGAAGCACAGTTAAGCCACGCCAAAAACCTAAAAGACCACCGGGCGCGCCAAGCCATACGAGCGGTAGCAGACCGCACGCACCTAGGGCGGACAAGCCTAAGACCGATACTAGGGCAGACACAAGGGCTGATACTAAGGCACAAACTAAGCCTACTGAAAAAAAGGCAGAGGCAAAGGTAGACACTAAGGCTGATACTAAGGCTGAAAAGCCAAAGGTAGAAAAAAGTAAAAATTTAAAGTAAAGTCATACTAACAAAGCCATATCATAACGAATTTCTATTACGCTTCGCTTCATAAGGAAATTCTTGTATGATATGGTTTGCAAACGGAAGTTACACCGCTTCGCATAAAAAATTAGTATTATGTAAGGATAGTTATGAATAAAGCAATTTTAATTGGGCGTCTAACAAAAGACCCAGAGCAACAAACAACACCAAACGGCATACCTGTTACAAGGTTTAGAATAGCAGTAAACAGAAACTTTGTTAATGCAGCAGGAGAGAGAGAGGCAGACTTTTTAAATATAGTTACGTGGAGAAACCTAGCAGAAAACTGTTTTAAGTTTTTAAAGAAGGGCAGTTTGGTTGGTGTATCGGGCAGAATAGAAGTGTCTGAATACGAAAAGGACGGACAGCGCAGAATATGGACAGACATAGTAGCAGACGATGTAAGGTTTTTAACACCAATCGGTGGCGATAGAGGCTCGGACGGCTTCGTAGATGAAGGCGGCGGAGCAAGACCAGCGTCTTCTGGTGGCGGAGCAAAAGCCAAACTAACACCAGTAGAAGACGATGAATTACCATTTTAGTAAATGTTAAATGTTAAATTTTAAATGTTAAATGATTTTACTATTTAGCCCCATAACTTTTTAACAGTCGTAGAATTGAAACCGCACACAGTATGCAAGATATAAATATTGCCTGCGAAGCAGGTGAAGCCATTTAACATTAACCATTTAAAATTTAACATTACAAAGGAGTTATATATGACAAGGAATCAGAGAAGACCACAAAAAAGAAAAGTGTGTATGTTTTGCACAGAAAGAATGGACTATATAGATTATAAAGATGTAAGCAGACTAAAAAAGTTTACAACAGAGCGCGGTAAAATAATACCTATGCGCGTAAGCGGTGTATGCTATAAGCACCAGCGCACAGTAACAGCCGCAATAAAAAAAGCAAGAATAGTAGCACTTTTACCATTCACATCAGACTAGTTTTAGCGTGCTAGGTTTTAAGTTGCAACAAAATTATAACTACCACGCAAAATGGTAGTTATTTTTTTAGAGTATAAAATTTTTTTTGGGGTTATAAATAATGAATTTTAAACAGATAGAAAAAAAGTGGCAAGGGCGTTGGGCAGAAAGTGGTATTTACAAAGCAGATATAAAAAGCAAAAAGGCACTAGAAAACAAGCACTATGTGCTTGAGATGTTTGCGTACCCCTCGGGCGCTACGCTTCATTGGGGTCATTACTTTAACTATATGCTATCAGATAGTTACGCAAGGTTTAGGGGTATGGCTAAAAACCAAAATATTGAGCCAAGTAAACAAACCGCTGATTTAAAAAGCCAAACTAACAAAACCACCACATCTAAGACACCGGCAGACGCGCCTACGGCTGATTTAAAAAACCAAACTACTAAAACCACTACTTCTAAGACACAGCCCAACACTACGGCTGAGTTAAAGAGCCAAAGCAATAAATTAACCACATCTAAGACACCGGCAGACGCGCCGAGCGTCTTTCACCCGATGGGGTTTGATAGTTTTGGTCTGCCGGCAGAGAATTATGCAATTAAAAATAATGTTCACCCGCGGGTCACTACTAATAGAAATATAGAACTTGCCAAAAAACAAATTGATGAAATGGGGCTTAGTATAGACTGGGAGTACGAGATTATTACAAGTGAGCCAGACTATTACAAGTGGACACAATGGCTGTTTTTGCAACTTTATAAGCACAACCTTGCGTATAGAAAAGAAGCGCCGGTAAATTGGTGTGAGTCGTGCGCTACAGTTTTGGCTAATGAGCAAGTTGTTAGTGGCGCGTGCGAGAGATGTGAGAGTGATGTTAGCAAAAAGAATTTAACGCAATGGTTTTTTAAGATAACAGACTACGCGGAAGAACTACTTACGGGGCTTGATGATAAGAAATATAACCTAGACTGGCCTGAAAAAACAAAACTAATGCAACGCAATTGGATAGGAAAAAGTGAAGGGGTAGAACTAGAGTTTAAGGTTTGCTTAGTAGATAGTGGGGATAGTGGGGATAGTGGAACAGGTTCGGCAAAAGAGACAAAGGCAGTAAGGGCGACAAACTCTAGCGCACAAACAATAAAAGTGTTCACTACACGAATAGATACTATTACGGGTGTAAACGCCTTAATTTTAGCGCCAGAACACGAAATGGTTGCGGGGCTAGTTAGTGAAAAACAAAAAGCAGAAGTTGTAAAATATTTAGAACAAACCGCAAAACTTAGCGAGATAGACAGACAAGATACAAGTAAAGAAAAAACCGGCGTGTTTATAGGCGCTTACGCCCTAAACCCTTATAATAATATACGCGTACCAATTTACATTGCCGACTATATACTAGCGGGCTACGGCACGGGCGCTGTTATGTCAGTACCAGAGCAAGACGAACGCGATAAGGCTTTTGCCAAAAAGTTTAACTTAAGCGTGCCAAAAGTTGAGAGTGTAGACACATCTAAACTAGGGGTTAAAAAAATAAACTACAGACTAAGAGACTGGCTAGTATCGCGCCAAAGATACTGGGGTACACCTATCCCTATTGTGTATTGCGACCTTTGCGGAATTGTACCGCTTAGTGAAAAAGACTTGCCGGTGTTACTGCCAGACGATGTAGAATTTAAAGCAGGCACAAACCCGCTAGAAAACTCAGACACTTTTAAAAACACAACCTGCCCAAAATGCAAAAAAAGCGCAAAAAGAGAGACAGATACGCTTGATACATTTGTATGCTCTAGTTGGTATTTTTTGCGCTACCCAAGTGCCAAAAATAATAAAGCACCATTTTGCAAAACGCTTACGAACAAACTTTTGCCGGTAGATGTTTATGTGGGGGGCGCAGAACACGCGGTTATGCACTTGCTTTACGCTAGGTTTATCACAAAAGCGCTTAGAGATATGGGACACCTAAATTTTGGCGAGCCATTTAAAAGGCTGATTCACCAAGGTATAATATTAGGCTCTGATGGTAATAAAATGTCTAAGTCTAAAAACAACTTTATCCCACCGCAAATACTTTTAGATAAATACGGGGCAGATGTTTTCAGACTAAATTTGATGTTTGCATACGACTTTACAGTAGGTGGGGCGG
Organism: Bacillota bacterium; assembly: GCA_009786825.1. GTDB lineage: Bacteria > Bacillota > Clostridia > Christensenellales > WQRI01 > WQRI01. Next base: position 16,702 of record WQRI01000026.1, on the reverse strand, counting down.
TTGCCGAGAGTGGTCTGTCTGCTATGAGCAAGTTTTTAGAAAAAATAGAAAGGCTTGTAAATATGGTGGCTGATGTAGCTGAGACCAATACGGCAGATAAGGTAGGTGCTAAGGCAAGTACAGTTACAGACAAAGCGGCAGAAAAAGAACTAAACTTTGAAAGACACAGAGTTATAGACGCCGTTACAAAAGATATTCCAAACTTCGCGTTTAACACAAGCATTGCTAGAATGTTTGAGATTATAAACACAATAAACAAGCACAAAGATAAAGTAAGCGCGGGGCTTTTAAAAGATACTGTTACAGACCTTGTGGTAATGCTAGCGCCACTAACACCGCACTTTGCAGAAGAGATGTGGGAGCGACTACAAGTAAATCAAGCAAAGGGTGGCGCAAGGCAGACAAAAGGTGGCACAAAGCAAGCAAAATCTAGCAAACAGCAGTCAAAAGATTTGGGTAGCGAGATATGGGATAAAAAGAATTCTGTACACGCACAAACCTTTCCGCTTGCAGACAAAGCGGCACTTGTAAAAGATGAGACAGAACTTGCCGTGCAAGTAAACAACAAAATTAAGGGCAAGATAATAGTGTCTACATCTGCAACAAAAGAAGAGATAAAACAATCAGCACTAGCACTAGTTGCGCCAGAAATAAAAGAGGCAGATGTTAAAAATGTTATTGTTATCCCCAACAGGCTAGTTAACATAGTGGTTTAAATACAGCACAATTAAAAAACCAAGGCAGAAAATGGCAGAAAGGGTGGCAACAGAAAAATTTAACAAATTTTTAATATTTGGCAAAAACGTTTGACTTATTCAAAAAAATAGTGTATACTATTAAGATAATAGCAGACAAAGATAAAAATATAAGGAAAAAGAATTATGCACGTTTTAGATTTAGTAATTTTAGTATGGGTGGGTCTGGTTGCTATAATGGGTTTAAGGCTTGGCGTTATGCGCCAGATTATATCACTAGCAACGTGGACAGCAGTTTTTTTAGGCATTTTGTTTTTAGGCTCTATGTTGTTAGACCTTATTTTTGGCATAGACTTTTTAGGTAACGCGCTTGCGTCCCTTACGGCTACAGAGCATATAGAAGAAAGGGTGGCGGAGAGTTTACTAACGGGCGACTTTCTAGAGTATATAACAATACCCATAGAGGCTATGGCGTTCATTATTTTACTTGTTGCGTTTGTGTTAGCAAAACTTGCACTAGCGCCGGTTAATTTAGTTTTAGACGCTATATTTAATTTAAAGGGCGCACTTTTATCGGGCGGTTCTAGAATAGTTGGTTTGGTGCTGGGCGTGCTGAAAGCATTTTTCTACGTGATTATGGTCTACTTCTTTATAATGTTTATGCAACCGTTTAATATAGACTTTTTTACAGATGCGTTTGAAAACAGTTTTATTATAGGGCAAATTCACAACCTACTAGGCGACTTTTTAAGAACCCCAATAACAGATAACGTATTCTTAGAAGGCTTTGGCAGAATAGTAAACGAAATACTTGGTGACATAAACTTAGAAATGCCATCTTAATTAGTACTGTTAATGGCACAAATAATGGCACAAAAACATATGTAACATAACCACAAATAAATAAAGACCACAAAAAGCGTGGTCTTTATTTCGTTTGAGAAAATACTATCCCTTTTTGTTGTTTTTTAAAAGGATTATGTAGTCTACAATTCTCTCAGCGTCTTGTTGCGTTAACCCGTTGCCATTCCGTAATTCTCTCAGTATGCCAAAAAATATGGGGGGAATAGTTTCTGCGGGCGATTCGTGTCCTAGCAAATAATCTATAGATACATAAAAGTAGTCTGCAAGTTTTTTAAGTGTGTCGGGGGAGGGATTTACAGCACCCAACTCGTATTTGCCATAAGTTTGTCCCGTTGTTCCTATTATGTCGGCAATTTCTTTTTGGCTTTTTTTGTGCTGTTTTCTAAGCATTTTTAATCTTTCCATTATCTACCTCTAAAAAAATAAAACGTATACCACAATTTGTTTTAAAATTGTCAGAACCATTCATTAATTTTTCGTAGACTTTAGGGTTAGTTGCAAAATTAATGAAAATCATATATTCAAATTATACTAAAAAATGAGCGCTAATGGCTCATTTTTTGCTGAAAATGCTTGACTTGAGCGTAATATTATGATATACTATATAGATATGAATACAATTTGCTCAAAAAGGAGAAAATCAAAATGGATAAAACAAAAAAAGAACTTTACAACAAACTTATAAAGCTTGCAGCAGACACAGTTTTAGAAATAGAAGGGCATTCTGAAAAGGTGTTAGGCAAAAAAGAGATGGAACTTATAGCAGTAAACACAAAACTAATGGAGAGTTTTATGCGCCAAGAAAACTTTCTAGAACCTATGCGCCGCGAGATGTACTACGCATCTGCCTACATAGAAGTAGCACAAACCCTATTCGCAAAGTCGGAAGAAGAGTTTTACACAGACATTCTAGATTACATACAAGCATAGTGGCGTTTAATTCAGTACAATTTTTTTAAAAACTTTCTTAAAAAGTGTCACATTGCTTGACTTCGGATAACTCGCGTGATATAATTTGTGAGGCAAGTATGCTTATTATTTAGCAAGCATTAATACTTAATGAGATTATCACGGAGAAAATAGGAAAATGTTAACTTGGGAAAACGAAAGATTAGAAAAAGAAAAGCAACAAAAGGCTGAGCAAAGTCGAATTTGGCAAGAGCATAGAAAGAATGTTCAAAAGTCGAATGAGATTTTAAAGCCACCAACAAATTTATCTGAGAAAGAGATAGAGGCGTGGGATTATATTGTAGAAATACTTAAAAGTAAAAACTATGTGAAAACAGCAAGAGATATTGAGTTGGTTATGCAGCATATGCAAACAAAATTAATGCGTGATATAGCGTGGGAAAAATGGCAGGAAAATCCAGAACGCTATGTGCGAATTGTAACAGGTGTGGCAGTAGATGGTCAAACACCAAAGGTAACAATAAAAGAAAATGAACACTACAAAATCTTGCAAGAAAGCAACAAAAAATTAGAAAAGTTTTTGAAAGATTTAGATAAGGCTTAAAAAGATAAAGGAGCAATTGTAATATGCATACAGGATATTTTGCAAAAGTTAAATCATATCCACAAGATTTACGCTTTGTAAGCATAGCAAGATTTAATCGCTTTTGGAAGGGCGAGACGTATCCTGCGCTGTCGCCAACACCGGATATGCTCAAAATTGAAGACGAGAAACAATACCGCGATTTGTATTATGCTAGAGTGCTAAATAAACTAGAACCAGAAAAAGTTTATGCAGATTTGAAAGATGCAGTCTTGCTTTGCTATGAGAAAGATAAGTTCTGTCATAGGCATTTAGTGGCTAGGTGGCTAGAAGAGCATATTATAAGTTTAATCGTAACGGAGTTAGAATGAAAGACTTAGAAAATGAGTTTATTAAATCGCTAATTGAGACAGGTGATTTTGAATTTCTTAAAGGTTTTATTAAATCAAAAGCAGATAAAGAAGCCACAACTATATTGTTGCAAGAGAGCAAAAAGATATTTGTAAGAGATAATTTTCACTCTCAAAGAAAATTTAATTTGTTTAAAAATCAATATGCTTGTTTGCATAAAAAGTTAAAAGACAAACTTAAAGTGGTTGATAAGGATAGTGGCAATTGTTTAAAACGAAAAAAGATGAAAAAGACAAAAGTTCCGCATTCATTAGAGAAGATAACCAAATCTTGCAAAATTGAAGAGATAGTCATTAAAGAAATATCAAGTCAACAATTTGATGTGTTAAGAGCCCTATTTTTGAGTAAGTCGGTCAAGACATTCGCACCTGCTCAAAAGTGTTATGGGCTTTTTTCAAAGGACAAATTATTCGGGGCGTTTGGTTTCGCAACAGATTTTAGATTTAACACACCAGCAGAATTAGAAAAGCCAACGATATACTTAATAGCAGACTTTGTTGTTTCACCAAGTAGTGTGAAAAAGTTGAGCAAGTTGGTGTTGTATTGCATACTCAGTAAAGAGGTAAAACTTTTAGCAGAGAGATTTGTTGGAAAGAAAGTGAACACAATATACACTAATGTATTTACCGATAAAAGCGTTTCAATGAAATATAGAGGCGTGTTTGACATTTTAAGAAAACAAAAAATAAGCAACAACATAAACAATATAGGGTATGGCGCTAATATGGGCAAATGGAGTTTAGAGGAGGGTCTTAATTTATGGAAGCGGAAATAACAAAGGTTAATCCAAAAGAATTAAAATTGTTAGAGATAAATGCTAGATATATGGAAAGACAAGAGTTTCAAAGGCTTGTGCAAAATATAAAAAAGGACGGGAGACTAACAACCGTGCCTTTTGGTCATAGAAAAGAATGTGGAACAATAGAAATTTTATCTGGCAATCATAGGGTAATGGCATCAATTGAGGCAGGCTTAGATGAGATTGAAATAATGGTTAGCAAAGACCCTTTATCTCACGACAAGCAAGTTGCAATTCAACTTAGCCACAATGCAATTGTTGGAAAAGACGATAATGCCATTTTAAATCAATTGCTAAACTCTATTCAAACTAAAGACTTAAAAGAATATTCGGCAATCAGCGAAGAGAGTTTGGCTGATTATAATAAGTTTATTAATGAGTTAAAAGTGCCTAACTTCAATTATCAGGTTTTCAACTTGTTATTTGCACCAGAAGAAATATCTGAAATTAAAAATTTTTTGGAATATGTTGAAAAAATGCTTGGAAAGAATGAAAAACTAATTGCTAGTTTTAAACATTATGATACTTACATAGAATTAACATCAGATGTTTCTAAATCTTTAGGTGTTAAAAATTCGGCAACAGTCTTTATGGCAATATTAGAATTGGCAAAAAGGAATATTGAACAGTTAAAGCATATTTGGCTAGAAAGTGCAAAGCCAAACAACTATGTGCCAATAAGTACGATAATTGGTCGCACAGACATAAAAAAATCAGATGCAATTATTTTAGACAAAGCAGTAAACTTACTACTAAGTAGAGGCAAAATAAAGAAAAAAGGAAAAGAAGAAGTACTTAAATACTTGAGCGAATTTTATATGACAAATGCTTAGAATTACAAGTTTAATAACTTTTTAAGATAGAAAGATAAATAAAACCACAAAAAGCCATTTCGTAATTTTCGAGATGGCTTTTTGTTTGTGTGTAGTGGTTCAGTTATAGTCGTTTGTTCTGCCTAGTAGGTAGTCTGTTGTAACTTCAAAGTAATCGGCAAGCATAACAAGGTCGTGCAGACAAGGCTCGTGATAGCCTAGTTTCCATTTGGACAACTTTTGGTGTCGTACATTTAGTTCGCTTGATATTTGCGCTTGTGTCTTTCCGCTAAGTTGCATAGATGTGTTCAATCTTTCCATAAATTTAGTTGTGTGTTTACCCATAAATTCATATTATCAAAAAAAGGGCGTAAATTGCTTGACTTTTTCGTGAAAAGGGCGTAAACTTATATTGTAACGCTCGCAAAGCGGGCGACAATCAAAGCAATGTTTTTTTCGCAATTTGAAAAAACAAGCCAGAAAGGAGAGAGATTTATGAAAACACAAAACGAATTTTATCAAAAACTTATTGAGTTAGCGGCAGATACTGTTTTAAAAATAGAAGAGTATTCTGAAAAGGTGTTGGGCAAAAAAGAGATGGAACTTATAGCAGTAAACACAAAACTAATGGAGAGTTTTATGCGCCAAGAAAATTTTCTAGAGCCTATGCGCCGCGAGATGTACTACGCGTCCGCTTACGTAGAAGTAGCGGAAGCGCTATTTGGAAAATCGGAAGAAGAGTTTTATATGGATATGCTAGAGTACATACAGAGCCACACCGCGCAGTTGGGCATAGGGGGTTAGTATAATATTATTAAACAAGTGGTCACTTACTACGTCCCCTTGACCGCGTCGCGTGGGGGGCGGAAGTTTTTTTTGTGAATTTGCAAAAAAGTATTGACAAGGGGTTTTAAATGTTGTATACTAGTTAGGTTAACATTTACGCGAATAATTTTTTGGCGTAGTATGCGAAGCATAGGTTTGAGAGACTATGAGTTATATTGCAAACAACAAAAAAACAGCTGGCAAGAAAAAGGGTAAAAAAGTGACCCTTAATTTTTGGTGCTAGCAGTTAGGTTGTGTTGTGGTAAATAAAATGTTAACAAACACAGTTTAAATCAAATGTAAATTTAGAGAAATGCTAGCGCCTAGGGGCTAGCATTTTTTTGTGCAACAGTAATTATCGGAAGCGGAACAAAAAATTGATATGACTTTGTTCTTGTGATGCGATTTTTAAAGCGTGTTGCACAAAAAAAAGGAGTTAAAAACTTTATGGAAGAGATGAACAATTTAGGCGGCTCGAGTGACACAGGTGACACAGGCGGCGGTGGCTCGGCAAATGCTACGAGTGGCACTACTGAGACAAACGGCGAACAAGCGAGTAGTCAAACAGCGGGCGTAAACCTTACAAGAAAGTATGGGCTTATTGTAGCCATATGTATGGTTGTAGGCTCTATGATTGGAAGTGGTATTTTCTTTAGAACAGAGATGATACTAAATGCTATTGGTGCAAACCTTTGGCTAGGAATTTTGGCTTGGGTTATTGGCGGGCTGATAACCATAAGTTTTGCGTATTGTTTTGCAAACCTTGCTACGCGTCACGAGAAGTCGGGCGGGTTTGTAGACTATACAGAAAAACTTGTGGGCAAACGCGCGGCATACTTTGTAGGCTGGTTTGTTGCAACAATTTACTTTCCGTTTTCGGCGGCAATTCTAGCGTTTGTTGCGGCGCGCTTCACAATAGAGCTTTTCGCAATTCAAGAGAGCCGATTTATTACAGACGCTTACGGCGAAGTTATTGCGGGCTTTCAGTTTGCATCAGGCGAGACTATGGCGATTGCCGTGTTTTATATGATAGCGCTTTATGTTATTAATATGCTTGCGCCAAAAATTGGTGGTAAAATTCAGGTGTCTACAACTGTAATAAAAGTTATACCGCTGATTTTAATGGGTGTTGTGGGCGTTATTGCCGGGCTTGTAAACGGCACGACTATAGAAAATGTGCAGAGTGGCTTTGAAGGCACGGCAGATGGCAACCCGTTTTTCTTTGCGCTTGTAGCAACGGCGTTCGCTTTTGCGGGCTGGGAGACAGTAACAAGTTTAAACTCTGAAGTAAAAAACAGTAAGCGAAACTTGCCAATCGCATTAATTTTTGGTATACTATTAGTTATAGCGCTATACATTCTTTATTTCGTGGGTGTATTCTCGGCGGGCAACATAGAGGCTTGGGGCGGGGCAGGCACAACGGCGTTTACATACGGCGCGTTCGAGAATATATTCGGAAGCGTAGCCGGCACAATTTTAGTTGCTTTTATAGTGGTATCGTGTCTTGGCACAACAAACGCGTTTATGATGGTAAGCGGTAAGGCGTTTTACTCGCTGTCTGTACGCGATGAGGGTCCGGCGCCGCGCGTGTTTAAAGAAGTAGACAAGCATAGCAATATGCCGCTTCAGGGAAGCAACCTAGCGCTGTTGTTTATGGCGCTGTGGCTTGGGCTTTGGTTTATGCAGAGTTCTGGCTGGACTGCTATGCCGTGGACAATGCTTATAGTGCCGGTTACTGTAAACCTTGTGCTTATACCGATTTTTGTTGGTATGATGTTAAGAGAGAGTGGTATGCATTGGTTTAATAGGTTTGTCGCGCCCGTAATTGCTATTGCAGGCTCTGTGTTTATGATTGGCGCAACAATCTACACGCAAGAGTTAACAGTACTGTGGTATTTAATTATTGTTGCGGGCTTTATGGCTGTAGGCGCAATATTCCCGATAGTAAAGCATTTTAGCGAGAAGAAAGAATGTTAAATGTTAAGTTTTAAATGTTTAATGTTTGCGCACATCAACACCCCGACTTTTGAACAGCCTGAGAAAAAATTTGTAATTATATTTTCCCGCACTAGCGGGTGAAACAATTTAAAATTTAACATTTAAAATTTAACATTAAATAAAATGGAGGACAAAAATGAGTAATCAAAAACCTTTTCCCTACTGTTTGGTGGGGGTAAAAATTCATCGTGTTTTGGGCGATGTGCAAAAGGGCGCGCCGCTTTATGTATCGCTTGCAGAGTGCAGCCCATACAAAAAGTATTTTGAGAGCAGCACGCAACAAGAGTTTAACGACGCGCTGTTTAACAAAATACATAAAGAGAACAACGCAAGTTGGAGCGTAGGCGGCTACTTAGAAGATAGGCGCACAATACTAAGAGACTACGAGCAAATGATAACTATGAACAGATGTTATCACTTAGGCTTAGACATTAATGCGCCCGTAGGCACGGCGGTGTATGCGCCACTAGACGCAGAAGTAATAGTGAGTGAGTACGAAGCGGGGGACGGCAACTACGGCGGGTTGGTGCTTTTAAAATGCACCGAAAACGGCACAACTTTCTATTTGCTGTTTGGGCATTTAGAAAGGGCAAGTTTGCCAAAGGTGGGCGCAAAACTAAAAGCGGGTCAGCAGTTTGCAAAACTCGGCGACTTTCACGAAAACGGCAATTGGTATCACCACCTACACTTGCAAGTAATAACAGAAAAAGGCTACAACGAAGGCTGGCTAGACAGAGGCTACTGCACACTAGAAGATATCCCAACCCTTAGCGACTACGCCCCAAACCCAACAATATTTTTGTTTTGCTAAGGCGCATACCTAGGGTAACTTAAACCAAGTCACATACCTAGGGTAACTTTAAACTTTTTTGTGACTTATAAATTATTTGACCGAGAGCGAAATCGCGAAGCGAAAAACTTTTTAGTTGTGTTGCATACAAAAAAAGACAGACAAATCGTTTGACTATTAATTGCATTTGTGCTAGTATATTTGTAACGAGTAATGTAAGCAATCATACATATGCAACACAACTAAAAATCTTTTATTAAAAGGAGGGTTTTACATATGGTAAAGCGAAAAACAAAACTACTAATGTTTTCTTTTCTAACCATCATAATTACCACTTCTTTTTTTATTATCCCAATCGGGCAAATAAGCGCAAACGCGGGGGTTAACACCGAATTTTCAACAACTACTATCGAAAACTATTATGAGAATGAAAGTGAGAAAGTTACAATAGAGCCCTTGCTGTATTGTCGGGTTTGTTTTCTACACGGCGTTGTTTGTGCAAGTTGTGCTAATCCAGTTGCGAGACTTGTAAGTATATCATCGCATAATAACAATAGACAAATAGCAGTAGGCGGAACACTTCAACTTACAGGACACGTGCAACCATCGCATATGCACGTAGATTTTTTGTGGTCATCAAGCAACACTAACGTTGCAACAATTAGCGCTGGGGGCGTGGTAAGGGGAATTTCTTTAGGTCAGGCAGTAATAACAATACAAATTTGTGGAACTAACCTTACAAGCACAATAACCATAACAGTAGCGGAGTTTTGTGGAAGCGCCCCAAATACAATCACTATACACAATGCGAACAATATAATGATAGGCACAAATGCTACAACTCAACTTAGTGTCGCAGTGCAACCGCTAAACTCAAACAATCGCGTTACGTGGCACTCTTACAATCCGGGTATTGCAACAGTGAGCGAAGCAGGTGTCGTTAGGGGAGTTTCAGTAGGAACTGCAAGAATAAGGGTTAGGTCGGCAGTAAACCCTAATATAACTAATTTTGTTGATGTTCAAGTAGTTTCTTTGCCCACTAGTTTATCAATAAGCGGACAAGGGAATACTCAAATGAATATTGGTGACACCCGCCAACTTTCAGTATTGGCACTACCTGCTACCGCGGGAAATTCAGTTACTTGGCATTCTAGTAACCATAATGTTGTAAGCGTTACTGCTACTGGATTGTTGACCGCTGTTTCTATGAGAACAGCAGTTATTACTGCTAGGTCAACTTTGAACACGAACATATATACTTCAATTACTATTAGGGTTTTTCCTGTCAATTCTCATAATTTTAGAGTTCAGCCAGCCGGCTTTATTATTGACCCTAATCAAGCAATTGTAACAACTTGGCAACAAAATATGCCCGATTTAATAACAAGAGCGCACGGTCACATAATTGGAAATACAGAAATTCACATAGGAACAGCAAGAGCCTTAGGGAATTTTCCAAACGGTCAGTTAACTGTATTTTTAGTTAGTGTAAGAACATCAGGTCGTACTACAATTTTCGAAGGGCGAAATTATACTGGCGTTTTTAGATATGTGGGTATATCTGCGACACTACCTAGTAATGTAACATTACATCATACTACGCCAACAGTTCCACCCCCAAGTGATACTTCTTATTCTTTAGGTATAAGTGGTAGCAGTATTGGCGGCAGCATAAGTTTTCCAGTAAATGCACTTACCATAACTAATAATATGGATAGAAGTGTTGGAAAGGTAAGTACTGGGATAACGTTAAATACACCATTTATAACCAATCTAAATACTTGGTTTGATTGGGGAAATAGAGACCAATGGCATTCTTTTGCCGTATGGGTTTACCACATAAATGAGTTTACACTAACGCTTAATATAACGGTAGATTATAAGCTGGGAGATATTTTACCAATTCATTCTATTCCTATTTTAGTTAGACCGCCATTTACACCAACAACTTTTAGACAGCAAACATCTTTGAATGTTCACTCATTTACGGGGATTATGCATTTTTTGGGATAAAATGGAGTTGATAGGGTAAATTATCACATAATCTTTAAGGAGTATTTATGGAAAAAAAGAATAATGATAAAGAACTGGGACTTTTAGAGAGTAGCGAGTGTAAGGATAGGAATGTATCTACTTTCGTGATATTTGTTACAATTTTGTCTAGCATAGGTTCGGTTGTTTCGGGCTTTATATGGATAGCAAGTTTTAGAGTTGTGCCGTTTGGTTTTTTCGTTTTCTTTATGGCTGTTAACGCTATACTTGGGGTTAGCATAGTTACATTAAACAATTTAGAAAAAACAAATAGAGAATTAAAAAAACTTAGAGAAGAAGTAAAGTTGTTGCTAGAAAAAAGGGATAAAGAAAATGCCGAATAATACGTAATTCGTAAGGTGGGGTAGATATGGATAATAAAGATTTTAATCAAGGTGGTAGTGGTGAGAATAAACAGCAAAAAGAGATAAAGATAATGCCACCTAGATTCTTGCCAGAAAAGCCGAGAAATTCTAGTAAGGTTCTTGTGTACATAGGAATATTTATTGCTATCGTGTCGGTTGTATTTTTATTTGCGGGTTTAGTTGTTATTCAAGATAACATAGGTGGCAGGGGTTCAAATTGGGTTTTAGCAGTATACTTTTTGTCACTATTTTTGGCAATTAGCATAATATTAATAATTATTATTTTGTATTTGATATTACTAGAGTTAGAAAGACGAAGGTAGGCAGTTTTAAAAGACAAAGGAAGTTTGTTAGTTTTGCATAACAAGTTTAGGTGGGTGGCTGTATTTTACTTGCTAATTGGGCTGTAATGTGGTATACTTGATTTGTGGGTAATACTGATTTTGTGAGAATTATTTTGGCGTCGGCGTCGGCGCAGCGGGCAGATATTTTGAAAAAGGCAGGTTTTAGCGTTTTGGTTAAAGCCGCCTTTTTTGATGAAGAAGAGTTTGCGCGGGCGCATAAGCCTAGTGTCCCGGTTAGTTTAGAAAATGCAAAAAAATATGTGCAAAAATTAGCGTTAGAAAAGTTGCAAAATGCAATTAAAAATGTTACAATTGATAGTAGCGATGTAGTTGTGGCGGCGGATACAATTGTTTTGGTTGATGGTCAGTTTTTAGAAAAGCCAAAAGATAAGGCAGAGTGCATACATCAACACAACTTTTTAAACAACAAAACTAATCACACGATGACAGCGATTGCGGTTGCCGTGCAGGATACAGCGTTCAGCTTTCAGCATTCAGGGGATAGCGAGCAGCATATAGCAAGTAGTCGTGCAGGACATACAGAGTTTAGTAAGGTTATAAGTGAGAATAATTTTAAAATAGCGTATGGTGTGAGAGTGTCGGAAGTTTTTATTGGCGGGTTGAGTGGGTGTGTTATAGACCAGATTTGCTCTAACCCAAACAGTTTAAATTCGTGCGGTTTTAGAATAAGCGAGAGGGTAAGCGAATATGCAAAGTTTGATAAGGGCTGTTATAATAATATTTTAGGGCTTGATATAGACTTGCTTAACACTTTGATAAAGCAAGTTAAAGGTGTTAGATAAACACGCAAAACCTAACAATTGGGTTTTGCAAGGGGTTGGCTAAAAGAGAAAATGACAGAATTTTTTGATACATTTTTTGATATACCCGTGCCGCTCTGGCAGTGGATAGTAAGCCAAATAATAGGTGTATTTTTAATAGTGGCTAACATTTTTGGGTGGCAGCAAAAGGACAAAATACGCTTGCTTTGGTTTTTGGTTATTTTAAATATACTGGCGTTGGCTGCAAATATTTTTTTATTTAACTGGGTTGTTGTGGCTTTGGGAAGTGTTGGCGCGGTTAAAAATTTGTCTTTTATTTTCGTAGAAACTAAAAGGCGGGCGAGAGTTGCGGGTGCGGCTAGTAAGCATTGTGCTATTTGCACAAGTGGTGGGGCAGAAGCAGAATACGCGTTAGAAGTGCCATTACAGCCCGCTTATGCGCTTGAAGCAGGCGAGATTACTAGTAAGCACGTATGTAAGGCGGATATAAATAGCGAAAGTGGGGGCGAAAATGTTGGTGAAAATGGAAGTGAAAACGGGGGTAAAAACGGAAGTGAGAGTGGATACGAAAATGCTTTACAAGGCGAAAAAGTTCTGTGTGTAGAATGCTCTGTAGATAGTGGTTTGCTTACTAGACAAGCGCGCAAAGATATGGCGCTTTCGGTTAGCTTGCTTGTGTTTTTTACAATAGCAAATGTGGTAACGCTTTATCTGACAATGGCGCACCCGTTTGACTGGGTTATAATTGCGGGGCGAATTGTGGGAAATTATGCAATCTGGTCTAGCGGAATACACAGAGCAAAATTACTTGGGGGCTTACAGTTTTCTTCTATAATGCTTGTTAACGCTTTGATGTTTACAAACGTTATGGGCGTGATAATGGAAATAGTTATAATAACATCTATACTAACTTTTTATATAAGGCTGTTAAAAAACAGGGGTAAGAAAAAAGAACAAACATAAAAGAGATACAACAAAGCAAATTTCGTGGGGGTTATTGGCTGGCTTTTTAAAGGGTTGGTCAATCGAAAAAATATGAACACAAGCACTAATCTAAACACAAACATCATTAAAAGAATACACGGGTCGTTTTCTGTATTTGCAGTATATATGGCGGCTTTGCTTACATATGTAGGCACGCTGGTTTACTTAGTTTTATGGTCTGAGGGCAACGCTGTACTTGCCGACTATAACTTAAACTTCAACATTTTTTTGTGTGTTTTGGGCTTGCTGTTTGCGCACATAGGTTTGTTTGCGCGCTTTGTTTTAAGGTGGCGACTTCCACTTTACGTGCATATTTTTATTCACGGAATGTTGGTTGCGCATTTGGTTTTGGGCAGTATATTTAGGTTTTACGACTCTATATTTTTGTGGGATAGCGTTATGCACTTTTTGGCTGGAAGTTTCTTTTTGATGGTGGGCTATTCTATTGCTCTAATGTTGCTTAACGCGCACAGCAATAGAATATTGGAAGGCAGGCGTTTTGCTTTACATTTTGGAATTTATTTTTCTATGTTTATAGCGGTGGCGTGGGAAGTGTTCGAGTTTTTGATAGACTTTGCTTTTGGCTTTAATATGATGCGCTGGCAAGACGAGCCGTCTACAGATACGTTTATGGGAAGCGGGCTTATAGACACAATGGTAGACATTATATTGCACTTTGGGGGGGTGGTGTTAGGTGTATTGATTGGGTGGTTGTGGTTTAGAAAATACCCAAGCGATACGGGCATATTAATTGTGAGATATAGAGATTTACCTGCAATAGAAGCCGCAAGGCTTGAAGAATAAAATTTTCCGTTACTTAAATTTTTACAATGTAAAAAACTTTTTTGGTCTTAAAGAATTGACAACGGGTAAAATATAGTGTAAAATATAAAGGTTGCAATATAATGTTTGCAGGTTGCCAAATAGTAGGTTGCCAAAATGTACCAAAGGCAGTACAATAAAGCGCAAATTTTAATATTATATTGTATAGTATATGTGTGTGCCCATAGCTCAGCTGGATAGAGCGTTTGACTACGGATCAAAAGGTCGGGGGTTCAAATCCTCCTGGGCACGCCATAAAAAACTTCGCCCTGCTAGTTTTATTTGTATAAGTTTTTCAAACTTAATACAAATAAAAGCGTCGCTAGGCTACGTTTTTGTCTGCTCGTGCCTCGTCGGAAATTGAAATAGGTGTTGCTTCGCAACCATTCGCTTCGCGAATTCAAATCCTCCTGGGCACGCCAAGGGGCTTCGCCCCCGGCACCAAACGTTGATTGACACGAAGTGTCAATCAAGTGCCGACTTCTTTGCTTTGTTTTCAGTTAAGGAAACCTTAACTGAAAACTCAAAGATTTAACTTTTTGATGCTTAATGAATGCGTGACTAGAAAATCAAAATAGGTGTTGCTTTGCAATTATTCGCTGTGCGAATTTAAACATATTCATATAAATGAGCCATAGGGTAAAAGTTGTGGCTAAAGGGGACTAGATATGGATAAATTTCAGGGCATTAAATTGCCAACTAGTGGCTTTGAGAGTTGTAACTTGCAAGACATTGAGGGTGGAATAGTGGTTATTGCCATACCTGTAGTTTTGCCGTCGCTTTTATATGCGATTGGTAAATGGGGTTTGGTTGTAACAGGCGGTGTTGCACTTGGTGCAATTGCAAGTACGGCTATCCCGCCAACAAATGATGGCGGTGTAGTTATAGAGAACGACCCAATTTGGGGACCAGACTGGACAGTAACAGACTATCCAACCCGCAGAGTTATAACAAATAATTTACCACCATCTCAAAAACCAGACGAAAATAATAACAACCTTTTTGTGCCAACAGATACTAGGCGCTAATTAAAAGCCACTTTAAACAAACATATTTTGTGTGCCTGTAGCTCAGCCCGGATAGAGCGCTTGATTTCGGCTCAAGAGGTCAGGGGTTCAAATCCCTTCAGGCACGCCAGTAAAAGTTTCGCCCTGCTTAGTTTTATTTGTATAAGTTTTTCAAACTTAGTACAAATAAAAGCGTCGCTAGGCTACACTTTTATCTGCCCGTACGTGAATCGGTAATTGAAATAGGTGTTGCTTCGCAACCTTTCGCTGCGCTCAATCAAATCCCTTCAGGCACGCCAGTGGGGCTTCGCCCCCGGCACCAGACGTTGCTTCGCTTTGCTCAGCAAGTGCCGACTTCTTTGCTGTGTTTTCAGTTAAGGAAACCTTAACTGAAAACTTAAGATTTGACTGTTGCTTCGTATGAAAAAAGGTAAGTAATTTATAGTTTTATTTCATCTCGACCATAAAAGCCAACAAGAAGTATTTTAATTGTAAGGTGGGCTGCAACTGAATTTTGTTGTGGCCTTTATTTTTAGGGTGGCATATATTATGGGGGAAGTGCAAATACTAAAAAGTGTTGGGGTATGGCGTATGTCACTATTTAAAAAAGCAGAAAAATTGCTTAATTTGAAAGGTTCTGATAAAGGAAAAAAGAAAATTGGGTTGGCGCTTGGCGGTGGTGGTGCTAGGGGCTTTTGTCACGTTGGCGTTTTGAAGGTTTTAGAGAAAGAAGGGATAGTGCCTGATATTATTACTGGCACTAGTATGGGCAGTATGGTTGGCGGGGTTTATGCCGCGGGTGTTAGTTTGAACGTTATAGAAAACTACGCTAAGAAAGCTAGGTTTAGCAGTTACTTCGAGTTAAACTTACAGCGCGGCGGGCTTATAAGTGGCAAGCGCGTTATGTCTATTGTAAGGGGAATGTTGGGTGACGACATCAACATAGAAAACTTAAACTATCCATTTGGCGCGACAACTGTAGACTTAATTACTGGGCAGCAGTTCGATTTTGTAAAAGGCTCTTTACTGCAAGCGATAAGGGCTTCTATTTCTATACCCGGGCTTTTTATTCCTGTTAAGTACGAGCATACTTACGAAGATGAGAGCGGCGCGACAAAAACGCAAGACTATTTACTTATAGACGGCGGGGTTTTAAACCGCGTGCCTATCCAACTAGCGCGGCAGTTGGGTGCTGACTTTGTTATTGGTGTAGATGCGATAGGTCCGGTAGTAGAGGGTGATACAAAATATAACTCTATAAAATCTATAGTAGAGCGCGCGTATAAAATAATAGACTGGAAGTCTGCACAAAACGAAGTTACGGCGGCAGATATTTTAATAACGCCAGAGATGCCGGGAAGCACAGTTTTAGATTTTAAAAAGGGCAGTTTTAATATAGACCAAGGCATAGAGGCGGCGCTTGCGGCGGTTGGGGATATAAGGGAAGCAATGCTTTAGAATGTACAATGTACAAATTACAATGTACAAATGTTGAACACATTAATTCATTGCTTTTGGACAGTCCGAGTTTGGTGCTGGTGTTATTTTGCAGTCTGAAACTTTGCCCGCGCTAGCGGTGAAACATTTGGTTGCTTCGCAAGGTTGTAGTTTAGTGTTTAGTCTACCATTGAACAATAGTGCTAGTTTTCAAGTTTAAGAAAACTTGCGCTTTTTCAACCAA
>WQRI01000025.1 GCA_009786825.1 Bacillota bacterium | reverse complement strand
AGTAATCAAACGTCGATTGGTGGGCAGGTAAAGGCAGAGATAACTCCAGAAAATGCGTTTAGATTTAACTTACCAGTTAATAGTAGGTTAGTAGTAAACAAAGTAAATGTGCAGTATTGGCGGCTAGAAGAATGTGACAATAGGGAAAATGACATTATAAAAATTTCAAGAGATAATTGTGAGTTTATACCAGTAAGGCAAGACCTAGAAAATGAAAACTCCACAGTAATAGGTTACAAAATTGTAACAACTGTGGAGTTGGAAAAAGTCTATGATGAGATAAGCACAATTGATGAACACTTAGACTTTGCAGATAAACTTAGTTTCAAAAAAGTGATTTCAGCAACGGCAAATTGTTTGGTTTTAGAATTCGAAACGATAGGCAGAGAATTTGAAGAGTTCATTGAGGGTTTGCAATCGTTTTCTATAGAAATTAATCGTGGGCAATTGCCAGTGGAATAACAGTAAATTAATAAATGTTTGATTTAGATAATGTTAGTAAGATTTTTGCTAGGGAATAAGTGCAATATCGAATTT
This sequence comes from Bacillota bacterium, assembly GCA_009786825.1. Lineage (GTDB taxonomy): Bacteria > Bacillota > Clostridia > Christensenellales > WQRI01 > WQRI01. Next base: position 21,330 of record WQRI01000025.1, on the reverse strand, counting down.
CACAAAAGGCACAAAAAAGTTTTCTGCAATACCTGTAGAAAAACCAAACCAAGCATATACCCCTCCCCCCGTATGGCCTGTGCGATATTGTCCTATAGGAATAGTCATCCAAGAAGTTAAATTAATGTTTTGAAAAGAACTATCAGTCATTTGTCGACTGCCTGTAAGCCACTGGTGTACATTGGTATTTGGCATACTGTAGTTAGTAACAGTAACAGCTATTGGTGTTGAGGAGTCGATTATTCGTTCAACCCTAATACTAAACAGCTTCAAACTACCATTCCATTTAATAAAAGTCTCACCTAGTTGGTAGATTCGTTCTTCTTGAACCCAGCCTTCACCTTGTGGACCTTGAGCGCCAGTTTCACCTTGTGGACCTTGAGCGCCAGTTTCACCTTGTGGACCTTGAGCGCCAGTTTCACCTTGTGGACCTTGAGCGCCAGTTTCGCCTTGTGGACCTTGAGCGCCAGTTTCGCCTTGTGGTCCTTGGGCGCCAGTTTCGCCTTGTGGTCCTTGAGCGCCAGTTTGTAAGTAGTTAACTTGGTTGCGTAAAGCGTAAAGTTCTCTTTCTAGGTCGGAAATATCGGTACCACAAGCAACAAATGTGAATATGCTAGTTGTTATAATAGAAAAAGATAATAGCAATTTTACTGTAATTTTTTTAAATTTGTTTTTCATTGATTTACTCCTTGTAGTATCTACTACATAATAAAATATTACTTTTTTATTAGTATAACATAAAAAAAATCAAATTGCAACAATAAAACTCACAAAATAAACATTGTGACAAAAAGTAAATTTTCAAAATAGTTCCACAGTGGAATTTTGACTGGAAGTAAGTATGAGAATTTACTAATATTTTTTTCTATCGAACTAATAATAATTTGACATATTTCTAAAGATGTGGTATACTATTCAAAGAAACAAAACAAAATATTACTCAAACTAATTGTTAGTGCTGGGCAACCAGACAGGAGTTTATAAATATGCGAATGGAATTTACATTTGACTTGGAGGCTGTAGAAAAGCACGGCTATTGTATAGATGTTGCACGCAAAATGATAAAAGAGCAAGCGGAAGAATTTAAACTAAAGTGTGTATCAGACAACGAACTTTTAGCGTTTGAGGGAAGCGGTCTTAAAAGTGATTTTTCAGGTATGCTTGGTATGATGAGAGTTTTTGCTATTCAATCAAACTGGGTAGCAGAAATTGCTAACTCGTGGATACTTATTACTAGTGACGGCTGGGAAGACGTATTAAGGCAAGTTAAAGAAAAATATGCAAGGGGTGAGTTGTATGACAAGAGTTACGGATGAATTTAAAAGCCGCAAGCAAATAGCATTCGATTTAAGTCAAGAACTTTTGAAAGAACATCACCCTAACAAACCCCAACTTAAAAAGCCACACGTTAAAGGATATGCCGAACTTAAAACTTTTTTTAAGTCTGAAAAATGGGAACACCGACAAGGCTCGGTTTATGCCTCTGTAAAAGAACTTACTTATATCGAAATTACAGAAATAATGTATCGAGCTTCAAAGAAAATGCCTTGGTTGCCTAAGTGCCTTACTGCTATAGATGTAACTAATATAGGGAATCAACACAGTTTGATGGACGAACTACAAGTTATTGCAAGGCAAATTGAAAAAGAAAACCAGAAGCAACCTATGAAGCCATTACCAACTAAACCCATAAAACCTAATTGATAGGTGGCACAATTGATAAAAGACTGTGGTAAGAGTGGCAAAGGGCATAGGTGAAAAATTCGCTGTATATTCGGCAAAAATTAACAAAAGGCTAAAGGTGGCAAAAATTGTGAAAATGAGTGAGGGGTATTAAAACACTTGATTTTTCTTTAGAAATAATGTAGAATTAGGGATACGATGCAAGATGAAAATGATAATTTAGATAAGGCTATTACCATACAAGAGCAAGAGAATAAGATTCAGCAACTAGAAAAGGAAATAGAAAACCTTAAACAGAGTAATGATAAAAAGCCTAAGCGCAAAAAGAAAGGGCGAAAAAAGAGACACGTAAACGCGCTGAGATGGTTTTTGACAATATTTTTTATTACAATTGTTTTGGCTTTTATATTCAGTTTTTCTATAGAAATGCTGTCTCCGCACTTAAATCTTGTGTGGTCTTTTGTGATTTTACTTGTACTTTTAGCCATTGCATTTGTCTGCGACATATTGGCTATTGCTGTTACGACTTGTAAATTGCCGCCGATATTGGCTATGAATTCTAGAAAAGTTAAGGGTGCAAAGCAAGCGCTTTACCTTGCCAAAAATGCCGAAAAAATCGCTAATATTTTCTCTGATGTAGTTGGCGATATTTGTGGTATAATAAGTGGGGTACTTGCCGCGACCATAGTTATACAGATTTTGCTAGCAGCACCATCTTTAGATGGTCACGAACTTTACGTAGCAATAGCCCTTACGTGCCTTATTGCCGCGGTAACTGTTGGTGGCAAAGCGCTTGTAAAAATATTTGCGATAAGAAATTCTAACAGCATAGTATTTTTTGCAGGCAGACTAATGCATTTTTTTAGGATAATGAGATAAATTGAAATTTGAAAAGATACTATATCCGAAAAGATACTATACTGTAATCTTTTCGGTGAGTTTCTGTGGCAGGCAAAATATAGGTCGGTCACCCGAAAAAATATGATTTTAGATAGAGTTAATTTTCCGCAAGATATAAAAAAACTTACAGTCAAAGAACTTTATGCTCTTGCGGAAGAGATAAGAGAATACATAAGAGAGTGCGTTAATTTAAATGGCGGTCACTTAGGCTCTAATTTAGGCGTTGTAGAACTTACGCTTGCTTTGCATTACGTGTTTGATTTTTCTACAGACCGCCTAGTTTTTGATGTGGGTCATCAATGTTATACTCACAAGATTTTAACCGGCAGAAAAGACGACCTAAAAAACTTACGCAACGTTGGCGGCGCTTCGGGCTTTCCTAAAACTGAAGAGAGTATTTACGACGCCTTTAACACGGGACACGCAAGCACATCTATTTCTGTTGGGCTTGGGCTTTGTCGTGCGCGCGATTTGAGGGGCGAGAAGCACAACATCATAAGCCTTATTGGTGACGGCGCGCTTACCGGTGGCTTAGCATACGAGGCGCTTAACGACTTAGGCGGCAGACCAACAAAGCAGATTATTATACTAAACGATAACGAGCAGAGCATAGAAAAAAATGTAGGTGGCTTGGCAATACACACATCTCTTTTAAGAATGTCTAATAGGTATGTAAAGGCTAAGCGCCGCTTCGAGCGCCACGTGGCTAAAGTGCCTATTTTGGGCAAGCCAACTGCCAGACTGCTAGAGCGCAAATACAGAGCCTTGCGCGCATTCTTTTTGCCACAAACCATATTTAACGAACTTGGCTTAACCACAATTGGTAAGTTAGATGGACACAACATAAAGCGCCTAATTCGCGTTTTTAAACGCGCAAAAGGGTTCTCTCACCCCGTTGTTATTATTGTTAAAACAGACAAAGGGAAGGGACACATCAACGCGCAAGCAAGTCCAGAAAACTTCCATTCTGTTTCTGCAAACTTCGAAGATGGCATAGCAACAAGTGGTGGGCTAGAAAAAACCTTCTCGCAAGTGGCGGGAGATACGCTTTTGGCGCTTAAAAAACAGCACTCAGATATAGTAACCATAACACCCGCTATGACTGGTGGCTCGGGTCTTACCCAAGTTGCTAAAAAATTTCCCACGCGCTTTTTTGATGTTGGTATAGCGGAAGGACACGCCGGCACTTTTGCGGCAGCCCTTGCTGCTGGTGGGGTAAAGCCTTACTACTTTTGCTATAGCAGTTTTTTGCAACGCTCTTACGACCAGATTGTTCACGACATAGCCCTAAGCAACACGCCCGTTGTAATGTGCATAGACAGAGCGGGCATAGTGGGTGGAGATGGCGAGACCCACCAAGGCGTTTTTGATATAAGTTTTTTGGCGGGCATACCAAACATAACTATCTTAAGCCCCGCAACGCTAGAGCAGTTAAAATTGTGCTTAGAGTTTTCGTATAATTTTAAAACGCCTATCGCAATAAGATATCCGCGCGGTACAGAACTTACCACAGCACACAAAAATGATAGTACTCTATCAGACATAGTACTAGGTAAATGGGAGATTGTAAGGGATAATAGACAAGTTGCTACGCACAAGGCATCGTCGAGTAACATATATATAATTGCAGAAGGCAACCATATGCAAAACCTTGCAAAGCAAATATCAGATGAAATTTACGAGCAAAAGCAAATCAGACCAACAATCGTAAACCCGCTGTTTTTAAAGCCTATTGATACCGACTTTTTAAGCACTATAGAAAAAGGCGCTATTGTGGCTGTGCTTGAGAGTGGCATTATTAATGGTGGGCTTAACACTTATATATCTCATTTTTTTAACGAAAACAATATTGCTGTTAAATTTTTAACCTACGGCATACCTGATAAATTCTTACCGCACGGCAGCGTTAAAGACTTGATGAACTTACTAGAGTTACAGCCAACTAAAATAGCGAATGATATTTTAAAGAAATTATAGCGCTCAGAGGCGGTCACACGAAAAAAAATGATTATCGGTTTATACACAAACAAATACAAAGATAAAGGCTATAAGCGAACTAGGGAAGTCGCTAACTTTTTGTTTAAGGCGGGCTTTACAGTTTTTACAGACTCGCCCATAAAAAACAAAAATGTACCAACGCTTAAAGCCCTAGATATGCTAGACAAAATTGATACGCTTATTTCAATTGGCGGGGACGGCACGTTGCTTTCAGTTGCAGACCACCTAGCAAAGCGCGGCATAAAAGTTTTGGCTATAAACGAGGGCGATGTTGGCTTTTTAACAGATATAGAAAAATCGGACGATATTGCTAAAGCCTTGCAAGCCTTAATTAACAATACTTTCACTATAGAAAAACGTAAGATGCTAGACATCTCACTTTATAAAATAGGTGAGATTTGCAAAAATAACAAGTCTTTAAACAGCGGAGAATGCGAGCAATTCTTAGGCAGTTATCTAGCGCTTAACGAGGCGGTTATTGCAAAGTATAAGGCAAGTTACGAAAAAATTATACGGCTTTCTGTTTATGCTGACGAACACCTTGTAGATACTTATCACGCAGATGGCTTTATGGTGTCTACACCAACGGGCTCTACAGCCTACTCGCTTTCTGCCGGCGGACCAATACTAGAGCCGTTTGTAGACTTGTTGTTGCTTGTTGCAATTAACGCTCACTCTCTAAGAAGCAAGCCCGTAATAGTTAACGACGCGCGCAAAATAACAATTTTAATAGAAGACCAAAAAGATGTGTGCCTTATTCACGATGGTAAAAAATCGAAATCGTACTTCAACAAAGCGGTTATAAAGGTAAGCAATCACACGCTAGATTTTATAAAAATAGACAACACAAACTTTTTCGATAAATTGAAAACCAAATTACAAAAGTGGAGTACGCAGTATTAGATGTTACAACTTTTAAAAGTACAAAATGTGGCTTTAATAAGCAGTCTGGAAGTAGAATTCTCAGACGGGCTTAATGTTTTGTCTGGCGAGACTGGCGCCGGCAAGTCTATTATTATAGATGCCATAAACTTTTGTTTGGGTGAAAAAGCAGACAAATCTATAATAAAACACGGAACAGAAAAGTGTGTTGTAACGGCAATTGTAGACTATAGCAATCCTAAAAGCAACAAAGCAAACGACGCTTTAGCCAAAATTTTAAAGGCAGAGTTAGAGAGTTTAGGGGTAGATTATGATGAGACAGACAGCACAGTTATCTTACACAGAAGCCTTACAACTGCGGGCAAGTCTGATGTGCGCATAAACGGCACGCCCGTAACTCTTGCTGGCTTAAAGCGTATTGCAAGCCTTTTAATAGACATTCACGGACAGCACGCACACCAATCACTCTTTAAAAAGGCTATGCACACAGTTATTTTAGATAGTTTTTCTAAAGAAATCCCCGCAATTAAAAACCAACTATCCACCATACTTACAGAGTATAAGCAAGTTGAAAAAGGGCTTAAAGCCTTAGGCGGAGACGAGGCTAGCCGTGCAAGACACCTAGACTTACTAAGTTACCAAATAAACGAAATAGAGCAAGCAAATTTAGTTGAGAGCGAAGAGAGCGAGTTATCTGCCGCACGCAACAAAATGATGAACGCAGAACGCCTGAAAGAAACCGCAAATGTAGCACTAGAGATTTTGGCTGAGGGCGCTATATCTGTTGCTACAAAAAAGTTAGAGCAAGCCTCTAATATAGACAACCAGTTAGAAGAATTAGCAGAGCGACTTAGTAGTGCATCTTACGAAATATCCGACATATATTTCGAACTTAAAAACTATATAGGTGACCTTTTTTTAGATGAGCGCGAATTAGAGCGAATAGAAAATAGGCTTAACAAAATCAGAGAACTTAAAAAGAAGTATGGACAAGATGTGCCGACTATTTTACAGTTTTTGCAAAAAGCAAAGGCAGAATACGATACGCTTACAAACGCGAGCGAGCAGATAGAAAAACTGCAAAAGCAAAAACAAGCGCTTTTAAACCAACTTGTTAAAAACGCAGACACGCTTCACCAAGCCCGCCAAAAAACATCGCTCGAGTTAGAAAAAAAACTTATAGTGTCTTTAGCAGACTTAGGGCTGGCTTCTGCATCTTTTAAAGTAAGTTTACAAAAGCCAGAAAATTTTGCAAACAAAATCACACAAAATGGCTACTGCGATTTAGAATTTTTATTCTCAGCAAACAAAGGTCAGCCACTAAAACCGCTTGCTAAAATTGTCTCGGGCGGAGAGGCGTCGCGCTTTTCTTTGGCGTTAAAAGATATTGTAAGGGGCTTTGACAGCACCCCTACACTTATATTCGATGAGATAGATGCTGGAATAGGTGGCAAAATTGGGCAAGTTGTTGCGCAAAAACTTGCAAACATAGCAAGCGCAAATCAGGTGCTTTGCATAACCCACTTACCGCAAATTGCTGCAATGGCAAACACTCATTTCCTAATAGAAAAGCACGAGACTAAAGACGACACAAAAACAACCCTAACTAAACTAGACGACAAAAAAGCGATTGATGAGATTGCTAGGCTAAGCGGAGGGCAGGGCATATCAAAGTCTGCATCTGATTTTGCGGCAGAACTAACCAAGTGGGCAAAAGAGTATAAAAAAGTCGGCTTCGCCGATTCCCGTTCTTGAGGAACGGCTTTTTTGGACGAAGCTTTTCGCCCTCATTCAAAGAACGATATTTCCTTGTCATAGAAAAAGCATTTAGAAAAATTTAGACGCCAGTCAAAAATTCGGCGTCTTTTTTTGTTATACGAAATTCCTTGACACATAAAAAAAATCGAACTGCACAAATTAATTGTATAATTAATTCCACATTTGTTACATAACATTCACATAAAGGGAGAGAGATAGAATGCGAAACACTACAATCAGAATTTCTTTGGGCATTTTGTGTGTCTTTCTTTGTGCGTTTATTGCTTTAAATGTAGATAACTCTAACACCAGTTTTACAAGTTACGAGACTAGCACAAGCCAAATGGCGAAGTACAAAAGTCAAAGTCAAACTGTGTCAGCAAACTACAAAACTCAAACCACATCTAAAAAATTTCCTTTCAGACTGCCTTTTTTTAGTCGCTGTAAAAAAGAAGATACCCCAATAACTACAACGCACGTATACGTTGGTGGCACACCGCTAGGGCTACAGTTAATGACACAAGGGCTTATCGTTACAGACTTTCCTTGCGTGATAACAACGGGCGGTAGGGCAAGCCCATCACTCGATGCCAAAATAAAAAAGGGCGATGTTCTAACTCACCTTAACAATTTTGAAGTTAATTCTAACGCCGCGCTTTTAAGAATATTAGCAAACTACAGCCCGCCCGCCCCAATGCCATTTTCTGTACTGAGAGATGGCAACTTAATAAGCGGGCTTGTCAGACCAGTTAAAGACATCAAGTCTAGCACATACAGAATAGGGCTAAAAACAAAAGACACGTCCAGCGGTATAGGCACGCTCACGTTTGTTACTAAAGATGGGCGCTTCGGAACACTAGGTCACCCGGTGTGTGATGGCAGTTTGGTTTTGCCCGTGTCTAAAGGGCGCGTATACACTTGTAACATCGTAGGCATAACAAAAGGCAAGCGCGGCGACCCCGGCGAATTAACCGGGCTTTTTGTACGTGGCAAGCCGCTCGGCACAATACTCAGAAACCACCAGTTCGGCGTTTTCGGGCGCTTAGACACCCCACTTAAAAATGCAATAATGCCAAACTTGGTTGAAGTAGCAAAGCGTGGCGAAGTAAAGGCGGGCAAAGCGCAGATAATCACCACCCTATCAAGCGGGCTTCCCAAACTATACGATATAGAAATTATAAAAGTGTCTAAGCAAAACAGCCCAAAAGAAAAAGGCATTGTCTTAAAAATAAAAGACAAACGCCTAATCAGCGAAACCGGCGGGGTAGTGCAAGGAATGTCCGGAAGCCCAATTATACAAAACGGAAAAATAGTTGGCGCAGTAACGCACGTGTTTATAAACGACCCATCAAAAGGCTACGGAATATTCATAGAATTTATGCTTCAACAAGTCGAAAAAATAGAAGCATCTTAAGTAGCCAAAAAAACTACATTCGCCTAATCATCTCCGCAACATATCCTATAAACTGTTTGTTGGTCGGATAACCCTTTTTCTCGCATAAAATATTTTCTAAAGCAGGGCAGGTAACGTCCGGGTTAACCCTTTTGCCAAACCCCATCTGAATCGCGTTTCTGATGTTTCGCTCTATTGTCGGTATGTTTTTGCCCGTAGTGTTGGCTATGTGTTTGTAAATATCCTCCGTTATATTGCCAAGTTTACGCTCATCGCTACAAACAAGTTTTATAGCCTTAACCAAATAATGATACCCCATATGCTTTGCAGTAATAGAATTTTTAACCAGAATATCCTTTATGCGTATATCCACAGTGTCACCCTTAATTTTTCTGTCCTTTCTAGAAAAAGCCATATCCTTAATGGTCTGTATATTATTTTTTAAGTCTGTCTCTAAAGTGTCCAGCGCAAAATAATATATGGCTGCATCTTGCAAGTACACAACATTTTTGGCTTGCCCACTAGGCTCGCTTTTAACCAAAACTATGTTCGGAACATTGTGTTGGCTAGTGTCAAAAATAGCCAAAAACTCTGGGTTTAAATAGTCAGAATACTCATAAACTAAAACATCAATAGTTCTAGCCCTGCTGTGCTGCAAAACTTCTGTGAAAGAAGAAGTCTCGATAAAAAAGCCCACATTGTGCTTTAAAAATGTTTTTTTAAGTGCTTCTATATTTGCCTCGTTTTTAAAAAACAAAATGGCATTAAGCATCTCTTTTTTCATAATTTCCATACTCTTATAATACCAAAAAAAACGACACATTTTTCAAAACCGCAAAATAAGACAAATTTCACCAAATACTGTCAATTTACAAATTTCGCTACCGCTTAGTTTGCTAAAATCATAACTTTTTGTTTTCTGTTATATAGAACTTTCCTAAGTATATCATAATGCTTTTTACGCATATTGTCAAGCGTTTTACGCATATTTCTTGTAAACTTTAAGTATGAACTATTTTAACGAAGTATTTAAAGAATTACGCCTAGGCGAAAATTTAACGCAAGAACAACTAGGGCAAGAGTTAGGTGTTCCGCAACACACAATAGCAAAATGGGAAAGGGGTATACATACACCAAAACTAAATATGCTAATCAAAATAGCCGACTATTTTGAAGTAACGCTAGACTATCTAGTCGGAAGGTCTTTTTAGCAACCCCAAAAGCCAGTTAGAATTTCTAAAAATTTCTGGCTGGCTTTTTAAGTTTTTGTTAATTGAACTCTTATTCCTTTGCAATATTTAGTAGATTATGTTATAATTAACTACAAAAGAAAGGAAAAATAAAAATGAGCAACAACAACAATTTAAAAAAATCTAGTAAAAATAAAAAAGCAAATCAAAAAAGCGAAGTGGCTATACGCAATGCAACAGCAGAATTTTTGACATTTTCATATCAATCTAGCGAGAATGATATTGAGATAAAGGTTCAAGATGAAACTGTTTGGTTAACACAAAAATTTATGGCTTTACTTTTTGAAACTAGTGTTCCAAATATAAATATGCACTTAGAAAACATTTATAAAGAGCAAGAGTTGGAAAAAGGGGCAACTATTAAGGATTTCTTAATAGTTCAAACTGAAGGCAAAAGGCAGGTTTCAAGAGAAGTGGCTCACTACAACCTAGATGCAATTATTGCCGTTGGTTATAGAGTTAACACAAAAAAGGCGACAGATTTTAGGAGGTGGGCAACAACCGTACTTCGTAACTTTATAATTCGTGGTTATGTTCTTGACAAAAAGCGATTGGAAAACGGCGCATTTTTTAATGAGGACTATTTTGAAAGACTTCTAGATGAAATCAGAGAAATCAGGTTAAGCGAGAGACGCTTTTACCAAAAACTTATCGATATATATGCTACTAGTTTAGATTACGATGGTAAGGCTCAAGCAAGCAAAGATTTTTTTGCTAAGGTACAAAATAAGGTTCATTATGCGGTTCACGGTCAAACTGCGGCTGAGATAATTTACAAAAGGGCGAACGCTAGCAAAGAACATATGGGCTTAACAACTTGGGAAAAAGCACCGCACGGCAAAATTGTAAAAGCAGATGTTGTGATTGCAAAAAATTACCTAGATAAAGAAGAGTTAGAAGAACTAGCTCTTATTGTAGATGCCTATCTTGATTTAGCAGAAAGTAGGGCAAGGCGTCGAATTCCTATGACAATGGCAGACTGGTCAAATTGGTTAGACATAACGTTAAAAAATGACTTACGGGAAGTGCTAGATAATGCAGGTAGTATAAGCAAAGATATTGCACAACAGCACGCGTTATCAGAGTTTGAGAAATATCGCGTAATTCAAGACAAAAATTTCAAAGATGATTTTGATAGATTTTTGGAAGAATTAGAAAAAGAAGCGAGTAAGCAATAAAGCAAGTTTCCCAAGTTTAACATAGAACTATTGCAAAACCTATTTAAGTATGCAAGTGTGCCTGTCTCTCAACAAAAAGGCAAGTCTATTTGAGCCGAAAGATTGAGTACAAAGGGGACAAATGCATTAAGTAGCCTTAAATTTTTAGGTTTTTGTTAATTTTGTTTGACTATGGTTTGTTTTTTTTGTATAATATGGGTATGGTAAAGCAACCTAAAAGAATTTTAGATTATGTATCAGAGAATGCTGTTCAGACAGCGCAAATAGCCGAGACTTTTGCTTGCGACTTGGCGGGCAACGAATTGATTTTACTAAATGGCGAAGTTGGGGTAGGGAAGTCTGTTTTTGCGAAAGGCGTGGCTTCTGGGCTTGAGATTTTTATACCTATCACAAGCCCCACTTTTACTTTTGTAAATGTTTACACAACGGGCAGGGCGCTACTATCACACTTCGATTTCTATCGCCTAGAAAGCCCGGACGAGATTCAAAACCTTGGGCTTTTAGATGCGCTTGAAGCGCCGTCTATTAGGCTTATAGAGTGGGGCGAGCGCATAAGTCAGTATCTGCCAAAGCAAGACTATATAAGTGTAGATATACAGCGTACGGGCGAGAATCGTCGCAAAATAAAAATAAGTTTTTGGTAGATGTTTTTTTGCTTAGGTTTTAGTTGTCTCGGTAAGTAGGGTAGGGCTGAGCAAAAGTATTACAAAGCATATTGCAAAGTATTGGGTGGCGGCTATATTCCAAAACATTAAGGGGCGCTACAAAAGTAGTAGGCAAAATTAAGGTATTGCGAAAGATGAATATTTTACACATAGACGCGGCTTTTCCAGATTTTTTAAGGCTGGTAGTTTATTCAGATAGGGAAGCAGGCGGCGAAATTTTCGAAGCAAACATAAAGACACAGCAAAATGTGTCTGCTTTATTATTGCCGTCTATAGACGACATTTTAAAAACAAGCAATGTGCAGTTAAAAGATATAGATTACTACAGCGTTATTGTTGGTCCGGGTTCGTGGACTGGGCTAAGGCTTGCAATAACAACTGTAAAAACGCTGTGTATGAATTTCGAAAAGCCAGCAATCGCAGTAGGCGCGTTCGATATTTTAGAGTTTTGCGCAAAGCAAAATTCAGATAATGGTAACATCAATTCGGATAGCAAAAAGAATTCTACCAACAAAAATTCTGACAAAAATGCTACCACCAACAAAACAAATAATTGCACGCAAAACAAAAATAGTAACAAAAATATTTTTGCAATTCCATCAACCGCAAAAGAATATTACACAAAGCAACAAAACAACATTCAAATCTTAACAACAGCAGAATTGCAAGTAATCATAAACCAACGCCAACTACACAAAATAACAAACTACACAACAAATTCGCTAATAACCTTTATAAAAACCCAAATCAACAACACAACCCACTACAACACCCTAGAACCATTCTACTTCAAAAACCCAGTATAATACTCTCAAAAAAACACTTATAAAAATACTCTTAGAAACCAAAGCAACAACATTTCTACAAAAGGCAATATAAGCAATTCAAAAAAAAGCCCAAAACAATCATCAAAAAAGCCAATTTATCATATGGCTTTTTTTATATACTTTTTTTATAATAGATTGCTGAACAACTCTTAAACGCAACACAAACTATAGCACAAAAAACCTTTCATATCTCAAAACCCCTATCTATGCGTAAAACCTGTATTTTACGCATAGATAGGGGTTTTCTAGCCTATTGTGAAAAATAGTGGCACAATTTTTTAATTTTGCTTGTTTGGTTCAGAGTTTTACAACTTTTTGTTGTGTTAGGCGCGCGGTGGCATTTGAAAGTGTGTTTTAAGGTTGGTTTTTTTGCCTATTGAGAGTTACACGCACGTTATATTATCAAGTTGCTGGCGGCTAGCGCCGCCAGCAAGCCCCACGTGCTACCTGTTTTATACCCAAAACGCTAAGCAGCGTTTCGGCTCGGCACGCTAAACCGCTTTTGCCGAGCCTACTCGGCTTTTTATGCGTTTTTGGTACAAAATTACAATACACACAGACTGCACCGCTAGCGGTGCTTTTTAAAAGATTTTATATTGCTTGGCAAAAATTTAGATAAGATTAAGTAAAGAATTTTTACTTACTTTACCAAAGTTGCTACTGCGTGCATCTAAAATTGCCACTTAGATTGTCCTAGCCTTGTGGTATTTGTTATTTTGGGCGCTTCTGTTATCTTACCAAATCTGCCCGGTATGTTTTTGGGCAAATGTACATCTGAAATTATAAAGCCACGCTTTTTAATTTCGCCCGTTTCTCTATTTGCTGGATAGTCAATTTCTATTCTACCTATCATATCTGCGTTAATATTGTCGGCAACATCTGGTAGGTCTTTAATCACATAACTTGGCAAGTGCCTTGAATAAATCATTTTACCATCTGTTTTAGACATATATTTGCTGATGTAGTGCGCTGGTTGTAGTGTGCTTTCGGCTGTTATCTTCTCAAACTTATTCATACCAAACCTATCAAAAAAGTAACTGTTTTCAATGCGCTTAACCCACCTAAAAGTCTTACCGCACCAGTCACGCGTTTCGTATAACTCACCTACCATACTGTCTTCTGGTATATACATTAAAAAGTGAAAGTGCAAGCGCTCTGAATCTGAACCTACTTCATCCATACCCATATACGCCCATCCGCGCCTATCTGCCTCGTTTCTTAGTTTAATTTTTAGTTGCTTTTCAAATGCAGCTTCAGCATCTGCAATAGCCCTTTTTGCAGATTCGCTTGACTCTTTCACTGACTTAATTTGAGCAATCACATCTGCTGGCAGATACAACTTGTTGTCGTAAGTAAACGTCACAAAATAGTTAAACTTATTCAATTCGGCTTTTCTCAAAGCAAGCCTTAACCTACTTCTTATGTTCCGCACTTCTCTTTTCACATTTTGCTTTATGTAGATATCTAACTTGTCAAGCCCGCAATCTTCACAATCTAAACCTTTGTTTTGACACTTATAGCAAGCGCCACAGATGTTATCTAATCGGTAGTCCTTAGTTTGCTTACAGCATTCACAAGCCGGTAATAAGTCGTCAAAATCTTGCGTGTAGAATTCTGCAAAGAATGCATCTAAAATGCCCCTTTTAATAAAACTATGTTGCTCTGCCCTACCTTCTTCTGTTCTTACTTTGAATAAGTTCGCGCTTTTAATAAATAAATCTTTAAATGCGCCATCTTTTATGTCTATTTCGCGTTGCTTTCGCCGTGCAAGTTTACGCTTTAACAACTCATCTAATTGAAAATAATATTTGTCTTTGCCAAATTCTATTGCATATTTATTTTTGGTAATCTCGATTAAATGCTCTTGTTTGCTAACACCGTCATTTTTCAGATTATCAAAAATGGCATCTACAAACTCTTTCCTTGCCTTGTCATACAAATAAGGACTGTGTACTCTCAAAGAGCCAACCGCGTGAATCTTGTAACTAAACATAAACCCTCCGTAAATTTTTATGAAAATGCTTGCATTTTTTATATAATTGGTGTATACTATTAGTAGGAAGTTAACGAGCGTGCCTAGTTTACTAGGATAGGGCTGGAACTTCCTTTTTTGTTTTAATCCTTTTTACCATTCTTTTTTGCAGCTCTATATTCTTGATTTGGTGTTAAATTGGTTTTAGGCAAGTTTTTAATTAGTTCCTTATCTTTATCTGTTAAATCATTCCAGCCTTTCACTTCTTCTTGGTGGAAGGCATTTTTATTTGCCGTATAACTTTTAGGATGTATGTAGGTAGGTTTTGCATCTTTAGGATTTGGGTTGTTTTCTAATTTTTTGTTTCCGTATTTACTATCGTGCGTTAGACTCACATATTCATATTTGCCTTCCTTTTCATTAAATACCCAAACTGGATGACCGGCATTAGTGTGTTTTCTGCCTTGCCTAAAGTGCGGAATTAAGGCTATTATTATCGGCGCTAACAGCGCCAACATCAAAATTAATAAAACATTTTTTATTAATCTTTTTACGAAATTAAAAACAGAAATTATCATTCTTGCAATCATAATCTTTAACTCTCCTTGTTGTATTTTAATACTTCATTTACGAAATAACTGTTTTGGCTTTGAAGTTCTTTTACGCTTGCCTTTAGATTTTTGTATTCGGACAAGTGTGACAGCCCCACGCGGCTAGCACGCTGTTGCGCTTTGAAAATATCACCATAGGCATCTGTGCTAAAGCGCTTTGCGTAGATTTTCTTTGTCATTAGGTAGTATTTACTCTCTCTTAGCATTTTGCCCGTAGATGCATTTTCTACAGCCAAAAGCCTTACGTGATAGCCAAACATATTGTATATTCGCCTATAGCCGTTATGTATTGTCGCACCTACCTTTTTTAGCAAATACATCAGCAAAGAATTATCACCCCTATTATAGTCGTATTCGCTTTGCACTTTCTTATAGCGCGGAAATATTAATGAGTAAATTAGTTCGTAGATAAAGAAAAACGGCATTGTTAAAAATGTATCTGACTTCTCGCGAATGTGTATTATCTGAAATAAATCTCTAGCACCAGAGCCTAACTCTTCCGGTCTTTGCATATCTACAATAACCTTAACAAGCGGGATATTTCTGACTGTACACGCGTGCCTTATAAACGCTAGTTGGTGGTTTAACTTATCCGTTAGTTGTGTTGCGCGCTCGGTTAATTGCTCTAGTTCTAATTTCTGAGCAGTTGCATCTGCGTTAGCCTTTTCAAGCATTTTTATACTGTCTCGCAACTGCTTTATGGTTTCTTTAATGTCGCTATTCTTAAATTGATTGCCACGTTCTTTGTCAAATTCGTTTAGTAATATAACGCCACCTTCATATGCTCCAGCAAACTTTGGGTTTTCAGTTAATTTCTTGCCCAGTCTGAACATCTCATAATCAAAGACTTTAGAGTACCTAGATATACCCACCCTACCCTTGCTATCTCTCTCAGACATATGATGTATTAACGTGCTGTCTCGTTCAAAGAAGTCGTTATTCCACTTTGGCTTGTTGCCAATATCTCTAAGCCTTGCATCCTTTCTAACCCCAAAATTAGATAGTATCAACTCTTGCAAGTAGAAATAGAAAAATTTAGAATAATCTTTAACTGCTTCTACAATATCTACTACATAAAGTTTGTTGTCATAGGTTGTTCCGTATCTGTCAAAGTCGTAATTCCAAATATACTTTTGCGCTTCTTTGTAATAAGGCTTTAAATAACCTTTAGCCACCCTTGCTTTTATGCCACGCTTTGCCGCATCGCGAATGCATCTGTAGTACAACTTTAAAGTCTTTTTGTAGTTAAATAACTGTCTGTCTATCCAGTCTTCCGTAGATGTCATATTATAAATTTCTTGACTTTTTATAGCATTCATAATGCTACGCTCTAACAACCTAAATGAAAAGTTCGGAAACTCTAAAGATATCTCAAATAACTGCTCATCTACAGTATGGCGAAATATTGCTTCTGCAGATAAACCCATATCTGTAACAAGTGTGGTTTTGCCCGCTTCTGGTGGACCTACTACCATCACTACGGGTGGTAGAGAATTTATAAAGCCTTTGTTCTTGTTTTCCATATGGCGTAGCCGGCTTATGCCTACCTTTTTACGCCAGCGGTCTATACTTAAACCAACCCTAATTAAGATGTAAATTATTGGTATAAACCAAAGCTTTGGTGGAACAACTCTAAAGATATTTAATAGCAACAACAACGTATTATGAAAGAAATTATACAGCGCCAACAAACTTAAAGACACCGGAAAATATATCATAATGGCAAAAGTTGATAGCACTATGGCAAATATATTTAAGTTAAAAAGCCATATCATAGACCATACAAATGGTAGGCGTAAACCAAAAAGTGTCCGCGTTTGTATATACTTTACTAAATCGACCAAATAAGACTTAGGCGGCGTATAAACGATGTCTGAAGTGCTTTTAAAGGCTTTTAACGCTATTGTGTCTACATTATGTCTAGTGTTGCGCTTTGAAAAACTACTCTTTATTCTAAACTTTAGTACAAAATAAAACACTAGCAAAAGCGGTAAAAATGGTAAGAAAATCTCTAAAGCCAAACCTAAAAGCGCTAGATAATTTACAAGGTTTTCGCTACTAAATAGTAAACTTAAAAACTCTTCCGCGCTACTTCTGAACTCGTAAGGCTGTTCTGGTAGAATGTTTGGCGGTGGGGCTTCGGGTGGTATTACCGGATGTTCTGTAGGTTGAGTAATCGGGCTTTGCTCTGGCAAAACACGAAAAAATGCATACATAAAATATGCAACAAAGGCTAAGCCTAGTTCTTTTATGCTGTTCCACAAGACAACAAAATTGACACGGAAAATCGTAAAAGTAAAGAAAAGACTTGCTAGTGTAAAACAAGCACATAGCAACAAATAACTTCTATGCTTTATATACCTAACAAGCCTTTTCATTTAACTCCTAACAGCCGCGCAAGTAAAAACCGCATAACCCACTAGCAATATGAAAAACACTAGTAAGAGCAATTTTACTATGTTGTATCGGAATAGATTTTTAAAAAAATTAATCATTGGTTGTACCTACTTGTGTCATAATCTGATGGGTGGTAGGTGCTTATAAATTCTTGTCTGTGCAATTCTTTAGCGTCTTTTAGCGTTATGCCCTTGTTGTGATATTTGTCTAAGTATTCATTTTCGCTTAATTGAAATGCGTACTCTCTGTCGTACAGCATAGCGTTAATTTTGTATCTCTCTTTTGTGTTTTTGCGTTTAGGCATTAAACTTAGTGGCAATAACAAAAGGCTGAACACGCTAACTAGACCCGCGAATGACAAGGCGAAGGCTCTTGCTATGGTGGCTTTGGCTAGGCTTGCAACTGTTGATAATGCGCTTAGTGCTTGCACGAGAATTGTTAATACTGCCGTAAAAACCATCTACCTATCCTCCCGCCTTTTAGGGCTTGCCGCTTCCCTAACTGCACCTACAAGCATTAGAGCAACAAATATCACTAGCACAAAACCCGCTACTGAAATAATGTTAGAAAGCCCACTAAAAAAATTGTTTGCACTACCGCCAACTCTATTAGTTTGCCTACCTAACCACGTGGCGAAACTCTCGCCATCTAACACTTCTGATGGTCGCGAATCATCTACTATATCGTTTGCACAATCCCCATTTATAAGTTGCCAGTCTGGGTTGTTCGGGTCTGTATTAACTCTAAATTTAGGTACATCAAACTGTCCAAATGTCGTTGAAATAGAGCCTATGTAAAAATCTACTCTACTCTCAAGCAAGCCCCAAACTGTTATACTTTCGCGCAATACACCATTTTCTATACGCTGTGGTCTTCTATCAGTTGTTATAATATCATAATTGTACCAAACTATCGGAAGCCCCGTATTTTCGTTAAACAAAGCCCAACCTGCAAAATCTGTTAATTGCCTTGTTCGCGGGTTAACAAAAATATCTCTGCCATCTTCTGTTATTACATCAAAACCAGTTAAACCACATTTTAGCCTATCCCACGGATGCACAGTTGCGTGACTAATTCGCACAAGCAAGTTTGCTAGCGTAGTTCGTTCTAAAATTCTAACTAGTGGTATTTTATGATTGCCCGTAATAACTGTTAGAACATTTATTCTCCACCACGATGGGCTTACAAATTCCGCTATGTAATCATTATGAATGTGCCTTCTATTCATATCATAAAACCTATAGCCGTGCCTATGTCCACTCAAGACTCCAGCCAACCAACCCCTATCATAGCGCGTATAGAATGCATATATTCTGCGTTGACCACCCCTTGCGTTTAAAGTAATTAAAACAACACTATCATCCAACCTTATTGGTCTAACATACCTACCCCCTGCTCTTAAATAATGCCTTTCTAACCTACTGTCTAAAACTATGGCTAAAGAACGATTTGCGCCATCTATAAAACTTTCTGTCTCAGAATCAAACTCTACTACTGTAGAGTCTACGGGATTTTCAAATGGCACACCATCTTCCGTTATTACCATACCAGTCTCACGCAAAACAAACAGTCTTCTACCCCCTTCGCCATACACTCCACTACGTATAGTCTCATAAGGGTTATCTTGAAATAATGGCGCTACGCTTATAGTTATCACTTCTTTATCTAATTGTTGCTTTTTGTATTCTTCAGACACACTCGCGCTTGCTGTTAAATTTGTACTGAACGGCAGAGCCAACACACTACAAAGAAGTAAACCAAAACTTAAAACGAATATTGTAATCTTTTTCATATTATCTGCCCCCTTTATACTTTGTTCCCTTAAACCCTTTTCTAGCGCCGCCAACAACACCTATGACAATACTGTATGCTAGGGATATCGTGACCAAAAGAAACATAACAGCAATTACCATCCTAAAGCCGTGATTATCCCATAGAATATGATTTGTCACATTATTACCAGCAACGCCGCTATCAGTCGTTCCACCACCCACATAATTATCACAATCTGAATAATAACCATTTTGGCAATTATCTTTATCATTGTTGTTATTATTGCCGTTGCCATTATAACCGCCACTATCATTATTATTACCACTATCAGATAACTGTCCTAAATTAAATTCGCCAAATACAGCCGGGTGCATTCCAGCAATAGTTGCACGAATTACAGCATTACCAACAGATATACCAGTAACTAAGCCACTAGCGCTTACTGTAGCAACTGCAGGGTTAGAAGATGTCCAAGTAACCGCTTGCGAATGTGTAAGCGGATAAACCCTAGCATACAGTTGCATAGTGTCACCTAATCTAAACACACCCGTAAAACTAGTGTCAATAACAACTGTGGGGGCTTCAGGCGCTCTTACCATAATCGTTAATTCTCTTACAAAACTTTTTCCATCAAATGATGTTGATGCTCTTATAGTGGCAATGCCCACACCTACAGCAGTTATAAGCCCCGTAGCAGTAACCGCCACAATCTCTGCATTATTAGTTAACCACACTTCAAAGGGACTTCCAAAAGGAGTCGGCGCAATAGTAATGCCTAATTGCCTTGTTTCTGTTACATCCATAAAAGTACTTCCAGCCCCTATTATGCTTACGTTGAACAAATCAGGACAAGCATTAGCACGAACTGTAACCCTAAACCTAGCAAGGCGGACACCCGGACGCTCTGGTGACTCGGCAATTATTTGAATAGTTTCTGTCCTAAATTCACCAGTATGAACATTAAAACTTGTTGGCAGTTTAAATGTCATATGTCCATCTGCAACACTAATTATAGATTGATTAACACCTGTTCTACTCCACATCCAGCCGCCTAAGTTATTAGAAACTACTTGTTCAACTCTCCACACAATTGCTTGATTTGCACCTAAAGGATATACTCTTGTAAAGACTGGTATTGGCACACGAGTATAAACATTCGGCATTCTCTCGCCAGATGTAATAGTATTTGTGCCTATACCTATCTCGTGAGAAAAATTAGCAGAAGATACTTGTCTACCACCAAAAGTAACTACAGCGCTACTAGGAAGCGGGGGCGCAACACCTACATCTACTTCAGCGGATGGTGGCGCTTGTGTGACTGTTATCGTTGTCTGTGCTGTAACCGCCGTGTTAAACGTAGACCTTGCCGTTATTACAGCCGTGCCGGCAGTTACTGCGCGCACCATACCCAACGTATCTACTGTGGCTACCGCTGTATTGCTACTTGTCCACGTAACACTCTGTGGCGGGTAATTTGTGCCGTGTACAGTTGCGTTTAAAAACCTAACCGGTCTTTGATTAGCAGGTGGTATCGGGTATGGTATTGTTAATTGCCCCCCGCCCGTTAGCGTTATGCTTGTGACTGTTGGTGGTTCAAATACAGGACTACTATTGTGTCTGCGAGTATAAAAATGATAGTACATCCCATCACAGCACCCACAAAGACCCCACGAAGTAGCAAAGCAAAAATATAACGGCTTTCTATTCCAATAAGTACACTCAAAATTAAAAATTGAATACCAATAGATTCTCATAGGTACAGATTTAAAAACAATATACTCATCAGAAAAATAATAAATGCTCTCACTAAATACACGATGATAGTAAGGGCGAAAACCCATACAACACGAATTTAAACCATTAAAATACCCGTGACAATATATACGGCAATACACATCATTAAAGAAATCATTTCCAGCAACTACTTTGATGTCTATATAGACCCGGCTACTATGCGGCTGTATAGACTGTGTATGACTATCCACGTGCGTAGTTACACAACAATCACTCGTACAATCTACCACATACACATCAGCCCGGGCT
>WQRI01000024.1 GCA_009786825.1 Bacillota bacterium | reverse complement strand
GCTGTGGGAATTTATAGCAATTATACAGCCAGAACCGCCGTGCGAGCCATACGAGCCATATTATCCTTGTGAGCCATACGAGCCGTATGACCCAACTTATCCATACGAACCACAAGAGCCATACTATCCGTATTACCCGCAAGAGCCGTGTGAACCATACTACCCAACTTACCCATACGAGCCAACATATCCATATGAGCCAACTTACCCTTACTACCCATACGAACCGCAAGAACCTTATGAGCCAACCTACCCATACGAGCCAACAGAACCTTGCGAGCCATACTACCCATACCAGCCGTACGAGCCACCAATAGAAGAGCCACCAATAGAAGAACCGCCAATAGTTGAACCACCGATTGTAGAGCCTTCGCCGCAACCGCCGTATGATGATTACGGCTACTCAGATTGTTATGAGTATTGCGAATGCGATTATGCAGAGTTATGTATAAACTGCACTTGTTACGGCTACGAGCAAGATGAAAGTGCTTCTCGCCGTAACTGGTGGTTACTATACATAATAGGTGGGTGTACAGCCGGAACGGGACTTTACGGCGCATACAGACTTGTAGCAGACAGCCGCCGTAGGCGAATTTTATAACAGTATTTGAGTTGTTCGTGCCTTAGGGTGCGGGCAACTCTTTTTTGTTTTGTGAATTTTTTAGAAAACTTTGTTTTTTAAGGGTTTATTTGTTTGCATTTTTTGTTAAAATATGCTATACTAAATTAATTAGGGGAAGTTTTAGTATTTGGGTGGTTTGAGAGTAGCGCACTTTGTTTTTTCTCGTATGGCTCAAGCGTGTTTTTTGAACTATTTAAATGATGTTTTTTTTAGATTAAACTGTGAGATGCGCAAGGTTTGTTGCGTGAACAGGGAGTTATTATTATGTCTAGATTAAAGGATAGGTTTCCTAAAGACAATTCGAAGGGTAACAGAGAAATTGCGGGTATGCTTATTGCATTCGCCGCAGTTATTATTTTTTTGGCAACACTTACGGGTCCGGCTATTTTTGGCAATATGGGGCATTCGTTTTCGCAATTTTTTATAGGTGTGTTTGGCTATGCGGTTTTTCCTATATTAATTTTAGTTGCGGCGGCGGGCTATATCCTAACAAGAAACCAGCCTATTAAGGCTGAGAGAAGCACAATATTTTGTTTATTGGGCTTATTTGTGGTTGGTGTAACTATACTGCAATTGGCTTTTAGTTCGGGCTTGATGTTTACTTCGGGCGGGGCATTTATTGGCTATGGTGCGTTTTTAGACGCGGTGTATAATACGCCAACGGCGGGCGGTGCAGTTTTTGGTACGCTTGGCTATGTGCTAGCAACGCTTATAACTGTGGCGGGTAGTTACGTGTTTTTAGCAATTGCGGCAATGACCTTTTCGCTTTTGCTTGCAAACAAGTTAGACTTATCTAATATTTTGCCATCTCGTAGTGGCGGTGGGGCTAGTGGCAAAGACAAGTCTAACAAGCCAAGTTTAAAAGAGAGACTAAGCGTTAGGTTTATGGGGCGCGACAAAGCAAAGCAAGCAGAGTATCCAGAAGACCCACTTGCGCATTTTATGCAAGGCTTTGTAGAAGAGCCACAAGCGGTTTTTCAACAAAGGGCAGCGGGTACAGATTTTGTGCCACCAAGCAAGTTGTACGTAGAAGAGATTAAAGAAAGCGAGTATCTAAAGCATATAAAGCAACAAACTCAGCAAGACAGACAAAGCAACAAAAGCACAGACATACTTCACCCATCAAGAAGCAAAACGGCTTTTAATAATGCGGGCGAACAAAAGCCTAACATTTTTGCAAAGGTTAACCCGCACGCAACGGGCGCTTATACACTAACTTCGCAAGATGTTCCAAAAAGGCGACCGTACACTTCTTTAATGCCAGAGAGCAAAAGGGAAGCGGGCGAGACTTTATTTACAAGGCAAGACATTTTGTCGCCACAAAATAGTGCTGTGCAAAATCAAGGGTGGTCTGAGGGGGCTTCGTTTGCTGGTGCTTCAGAGCCGAAGTTATTTTTTGCTAACCAAAACAGCGTAACAACTTTTAAAGACCCGCAAAGGTCGGCAAGTTCTGTGTTGTTCGATTCTCACATAAGAAACGGCGCTATGGATAGTTCTATGCAACAAAATAACGCTGGGGGTGTTGTTGGCGCGTATGGTGGACAGGCTGGCGGACATATTGCGCAAAACGGGCAGACTGGCGGTCAAACCGGTGGACAGACTGTGCAAAACAAGCAAACCGGCGGGTATTCTACAGTTGTTTTAGAAAAGATTCACCCAATGCTTAGGGGCGCAGATAAAGACTATGCAAAAGAAATGGCTGAGTTTTTACCACAAGACATTCTAACTGCAAAGCCGCTAGATGTAGACACGCGATATGAGCAGCAACTAGAGTATTTGCGAAGCATACAAGACTTGCAAGTAGAGCGCGAGATTATCAACGGCGAGACGCTGTCTAAAGAGTTAGAGTTTAAAAAGAGAGAGGGCATAACTGAGAAAATGCCGCCCGCTCATTTAGTTGCGGCAAAGCAAATGGAACAAAGTGAGCAATCCCCAATAGTTTTGGGCGATAGTTTTTCGGAAGAAAAGTTTAAGGGCATTTTATCTAAAGAAAGCCTAGACCAAAATAATAAAGAACTTACAGACCAGTTTTTAAAGGCGCAAAGCAATTTAAGCATAAATAGTCTAGACAACTTAAATGTGGCTAAGCAAACTAATGAGGCAGATGTGCAAGTAGGTGGAATTGGCGCTCCGTTTTTGCTACACGAGGCTATGCTTAAAAAGCAAAAGCAAGATAAAGAAAAACAAAGCAAAGAGTGGCAAGACAATACTACTAAAGACACAAATAAAGATAAAGATAAAAAAGAGTGGCAACAGCAAGTTGAAATAGCAACTCAGCATTCTTTTACCGGGTTAGAAAGCCCGCCTTTAGAAAAGGTTGAGAATGCCCGCAAAAAGAAAATTGTAAGCAAGGCAGATGTGGCAGAAGTTGTAACTGATAGTAGGGGGCGTAGCGCACAAGGTAGCGCACAAGGTAATGCAAACTCAAACCAGTACGTTAGACCAGATAAAGATTTACTAACAGCAACTGCTATCTCTTCAGACCTTAAAACAGACAGAGAAAAAACCAACGAAAAGGGTAGGCAGTTGCAAGCGGTTTTAAACAACTTCCACACGGGCGCGACAGTTGAGGGGCGAGAGTATAAGGGCATTTTTGAGGATATAAACGGCAATCAGTTAGAGGAAGTGTTTGTTGGGGAAGTTAAGCGCTTTAGAATAGTTAACACAGATATCGTGCTTGAGAGTGGTGCGCAAGTGCTTCCTAAAAAAGACTATACTGTGACTGTTGGTCCGTCGGTTTCGCGCTTTCAAGTTAGTATGGGGGCTGGACATTCTGTTAAAAAAATCTTGCAGTATCAAGATGATATAGCAATGACGCTAGCAACAAAATCTATTAGAATAGAGACGCCAATTCCTGGAACAAACAAGGTTGGTATAGAAGTTAAAAACGACGACACAGCGCAAGTTGGGCTTAGAGAAATTTTAGAAGGCAAAAATTTTAGCGAGGCTTCTAGCCCTATTACGTTTGGCTTAGGCAAGGCGATAGATGGCGATTTGGTTACTTGCGATATTGCCTCTATGCCGCATTTGTTGGTGGCGGGGGCAACTGGCTCTGGTAAGTCGGTTTGTTTAAACACCATAATTTTAAGCCTAATCTACAAGGCAGGACCTGATGATGTGCGCCTAATTTTAATAGACCCAAAGCGTGTAGAACTTAACGTTTACGAAGGGCTTCCGCACTTGTTAATGGAAAATGTTATTACAGACCCGACCCAAGCGGTTAATGCGTTTGATTGGGCTATAAAAGAGATGGACCGCCGCTATAACTTGTTTAGAGACAACAAGGCAAGAGACATTCACACATACAACACGGGCGAGAGGGTTTTAAGTGGTGAGGGTGAAAAACTTCCGTACATTGTTATAATAGTAGATGAGTTGGCAGATTTGATGATGACTGCCAAGCGCGACATAGAAGACAAAATAAAGCGCTTATCTCAACTTGCGCGTGCGGCGGGTATACATTTAGTAATTGCAACTCAGCGCCCATCAGTTGATGTTATTACTGGTACTATAAAGGCGAATTTGCCAAGCAGAATTGCGTTTGCTGTATCTAGCACGGCAGACTCGCAAACTATATTAAATCAAGGCGGTGCGGATAAACTTTTGGGGCGTGGCGATATGCTTTACTTCCCGAATAATTTCCCAGAGCCACAGCGTATACAAGGCGCGTTTGTTTCCCTAAAAGAAGTTGAAAAAGTAGTTGCTCAAGTTAAAGAGCGAAATGAAGCAAACTTTGATGATACAATTGCAAAAGAGATAGTCGCAGCAAAGGCAGAGCCAGAGCAAATAGAAATGGAAGGCGTAGGGGCTCGGGTAGATATACATTTTGTAGATGCAATCAGAATTTGTGTAGATGCGGGCTATGCTTCGGTGTCGCTTCTTCAGCGTAAGTTGGGCATAGGTTATCAACGCGCGGCAAGGCTTATAGATGATATGGAAGGCAGAGGCTACATCTCAGGTTGGGATGGTAACAAGCCAAGGTCTATATTAATTACGGACGAGCAACTAGCGGAGGTTGTGGGCGAGCAAGAAGAAGACACTTACGATGACATTTTAAAAGATTAATTTTTTAAGGACTAATCTCTGCGGGGAAATTTCGTGACAGGTTTATGAAAAGTCGGTCACTTGAAAATTTTATGGATAGTAAACAAAAGATAAAGGTGGGCTTAGTTTCTTTAGGGTGCGACAAAAATAGAGTAGATGCAGAAAAAATGCTAGGCAAACTTTTACAGACAAAGCCTGATAAAAAGCCCAGCGCAAAACCCAGCACAAAGCCCAACACAAAGCCTAGCGCAAAGCCCGCAAAAGATTGTTCGGGCTACACTTACGAATTAACACAGCAGCCAGATGAGGCAGAAGTTTTATTTGTTAACACCTGTAGTTTTATAGACACAGCCAGAAAAGAGTCAATTGATGCTATACTAGAGATGGCAGAGTATAAAGTGGGTGGCAAATGTAAAAAATTAGTGGTGAGTGGGTGTTTGCCAAAAAAGTATATTGATGAGATTTTTGACGAACTTACAGAAGTAGATTTATTTTTAGGCACAGACGACTATGCTTTTATAGATGTTTTGCTTGATAATGTGCTTACGAATAACAAGCGAATAAATGCAGTTGGCTATGCGATAGGCAAAGATGTGCCGCAGTTAAAAGAGCGCGTTTTAACAACTTCGCCGCATACAGCATACTTAAAAATTGCCGATGGTTGCAACAATAATTGCACTTATTGCACCATACCGCAAATTAGGGGAGCGTTCAAGTCAAGCCTACCCCAGCACTTAATAGATGAAGCAAGGCAGTTGGTTGATAACGGCGTTAAAGAGATTATACTTGTTGCGCAAGACACCACAAGCTACGGCACAGACTTAAACGAGATAGATGTAGACTTGGTTTGGCTTATCGGGCAACTATCTAAAATAGAAGACCTTGTTTGGCTTAGGTTGATGTATTGCTATCCCGAAAAAATTACGGACAGCCTTATTACAGAAATTGTAACTAACGACAAGGTTGCTAAGTATATAGATGTACCATTTCAGCATATAGATAATAGTGTACTACAAAAAATGGGCAGAACAAACACTAAAGAGAGAATAGAGCAGTTAGTAAAAAAACTTAAGCAAAATAATATTGCCGTGCGCTCTACTTTTATTGTGGGCTTCCCTCAAGAGAGCGAGGGGGCGTTTGTTGCCTTAGATAATTTTTTGCAAAGCGCAAAACTAGATAATGTGGGCTTTTTTAAATATTCTAGAGAAGTCGGCACGCCCGCATATAATTTAGTGCAAGTGCCTGCTAAAACCAAAGCACAGCGCTTAAAACAACTTGTTGCAACTCAGCAAGGTGTCGTGCGTGAGACAAACCAAAAATACATAGGGCAAACACTTACAGTTTTATACGAGGGGATAGACTATAAAAAGCAACTTTTTTTTGGAAGGACTGAGAGACAAGCCCCAGATATAGACGGCTTAGTTTATTTTAAGTCTGCCACCCCCTTAGATATTGGCGAGTTTTATAAAGTAAAAATTACATCTTTTAAAATGTATGATATTTACGGCGAAGTTGTAAGCGAGTAACTTACAAGGCAATTAAAAAAAGGTACATAGGGTGTAAATTTTCTGAGATATTTCGTGGCGAATTTTTTAAAAAGCGCTCACTTAAAAAAATATGAATTTAGCAACTAAAATAACATTGGCAAGAATTGTACTGATACCAGTATTTGTATTTTTTTGCCTAGCAACATTTATTCCGTATGCGCAATGGGTCGCATTTGGTATTTTTGCGCTTGCAGTTTTTACAGATATTTTAGATGGTTTTATTGCGCGTAGGTTTAACCAAGTAACAGACCTAGGCAAATTTCTAGACCCTATTGCAGATAAAATTATTGTAGCGGCGGCGCTTGTTATTGTTGTGCAGTTTGACTTGCTTCCTTTTCCGTATGCGAGTTTGGCGCTTATAATAATTTTAACCAGAGAGTTTATTATTGCTACATTCAGACAATTTGCCGCAAGTAAAAATTTGGTATTACAAGCAGACTTTTGGGGAAAACTTAAAACAAACTTTCAAAACCTAGCAATCTTACTTTTAGTATTACTTATACCAAACGACTACTTCGAGTTTAGCGGTACACTTCTAGACATTATAACATACAGCGCATACGTTGTAACGGCACTAGCAGTACTACTAACAGTTGTGTCCGGCTTTAACTATATATTCAAAAATCTAAGCGTGTTTAAAGAGAAAGAAATTGGGGAGTGAGTGTAAATTGTAAAATGTAAAGTGTAAAGTGATTTCACCGCTAGCGCGGGCAAAATTTATTTTGTAATTGTGTTAAAGTGCAAATTGCAGACTGTTAAAACGTTATTTAGTTAAATGAATAAAACAACTTTACAATTTACACTTTACACTTTAAATTAATAGAGTATGAACACTACGATAATAACAATTTTAGAAGATTTTGCACTAAGCACTAAAGCGGACGAAGTATCAGATTTTGTAAGCCTTAGGTTGTTTTACAAAAACTTTAGCGTTACAAACAAGGTGCAAACAATAAATTCTAAAGAAGCAGTTAGCACAAGCATATCTAATGCTATAAAAAATTCTGACTGCGTTTTTGTTATTGCAGATGTATCACTAACTAACCACTTAAAAGAATTAGATGCATTGTGCAAAAATATTTACGAGCAAAAAAGTGTGGTGGGGGAGACTTCTTGCACGATTGTTGTTTTGCCGTTAAACTCTCAGAGTGCCGCTAGTATATTAAGAGAAAAGGTTTTTCCGCACTTTAAGCAAAACCATAATTTTTCTTACACGACAGAAGTTTTTAAAGCGTTTGGGCTTACAAAGCAAGATGCGCTAGAGGCTATTAAGGGCTTAAACCGCAACAGAAAAGACTTGAGAGTTACTTTGCTTGAGAGTTTTCACGAGATAGCAATTGTAATAACTTATTCGGATAAGGTTTCTGATAAGGTGTTAGCAAACCTTATACAACAAATTTTCGATAGGCTAAGCCAGTTTATATACGCAGACCAAGATACACTACTTGCGCAACGCGCCCACGCCCTTTTAGAAGTTAAGGGCAAAAAGCTAGCGGTGGCAGAGAGTTTTACGGGTGGTGCTGTTGCATCTGCACTTGTGTCTGTGCCGGGAAGTGGGGAAGTTTTTTTGCAAGGTCACGTAACATATTGTCCGCAATCTAAAGTGCGCGTTTTGGGTGTAAGCCCTAAAACAATAGATGAATACGGCACGGCAAGTGTTCCGGTGGCGCTTGAGATGGCGCGCGGGCTGTTAGATATTACCGAGGCGGATATTGTTATAGCAACAACGGGCGTAGCAGGTCCGGCAAAAGATAGTTTCGGCGCACCCGTGGGGCTTTGCTTTATAGCGGTAGGGGATAGACAATCTATCAACGTGTACGAACATAACTTTGAGGGTAGCAGAGATGATATAAGGCTGTTCGGCACAAAATACGCCCTAGGTTTGATAATAAGAAAAATAAGAGAAGACGACTTTCAGTTGAGTTGCTCGTGACATCTATCCGCGTGCATCTTTTTGCAATTTTAGTATATCACTTCGTTGTTTTTTCCTTACGTACATAATGTACGTGCGTCAAAAACGCCTTGTGCTATAACTAAAATTGCTTCAACCTGCTACGCGTCTAGATGTCACGAGCAACTCTTATCGAGTGTGCAAAGGTTGTAGTATATAAAATGCTAGCGTATGCCTACCTCAATTGTTAAAAAAATATTAAAAAAATTAAAAAAAGTTTGCGAAAACGCTTGCTTTTTTTTTTGTTTTATGTTAACATATATTTAACTATATTAATATTGTGTTTTAAAATAAGGCAAAAGAGTTAAAAAAATATACAAAAATTAGATTTTTTTGCGAAAAAAATAGAGATAGGCTCGCGGCAAAGTTGCGGAATTAACTCTAAAAACACAAGGTGCGTAAGAGAGAAATTACGCAAACTAAACAAAAGAAAAAATAAAAATCTTATTAATAGGGGACAAAACATTATGAAAAGTTTATTCTCAACAAAATTTAAACGTTTTACAACGCTGGCTGTAGGGCTAGTTTTAGTAGTTGGTGCAGTTTTTAGCACCATACTTTTAGTTTCATCTAACCAAAATGACAGAGGTGCTGCGGTTATTCCGACAGACCCAGAAAGAATATTTTGGATGAATCAAGCATCTCAAAACCATTTAAGTGTAAATAATGGTAATGCACTATTTACTACTGCGGGTGTAGATGTTCAGGTTTTTCGCGGGCTTCTAGATTATTTAATGGACTCGGCTAACATTGTTCCGACAGAGACGGGCATAGAGTATAAAGTTAATAGGCTAACAAACGCAAGTCCACTTACAGCGGCTAATTTTTCTGATACAGCAACGCGCGCAAATAACAATACGCCATCTGCAATAACGCCGGGTTCTATAAACCTAAACTTATTTCAGCAAGTAGGTACAACGGCTGCGCCAGATGCGCATACGCAAGCGGCAAACATATCTAGATTTACAAGCAGAGAGTGGCAAGCAGTAGAAATGCGCGGTGGCTACTTAACACTATGGATGACAGAGGCTTATAGATGGGCGCCTTGGTGGGTAGGACCGGGTCCGGCTAACTATCAAAATTCTAATATTGCGGCTGCAATGAGAACAGACTTTAATGCGGTTGTAACAAACTTTAATTATCTAACAAGTGCTTTTCCGGGTGCGAATATATTTGCTGCGGGTGGCTCTAACGCACACCTTCACAGAAACACGTCCCCAATGCAAAATACTACAACTCACGCTCATTGGAATGGATTAAATCAAGCGGCACTTAGTAATCCATCATTAGGTGTTGTAAATCCTTTTGTTAGTGTAATACATAACCCTGCTATACCAACGGGCGATGTGCTATTTTTACCAAGTTTCGACGAAGTTGGGCTTAGCGCGGCTCAAGTTACGCAAGTAAGAAACACGGGCATTCACCCACACGATGTTCACCCAAGGGTTGCTACAGTTGGTCACTTTACAATTCCGCATATCAGAACAGGACAATTCGTGGCTCCTATTTGGGATGGTGGTGTAGAAGGAAGCACTATAACTAATGCTGTAGTTGGTGGTGCGCCAAATGCAGTTGCTCAGTTTGCTAGGCTTAGACAACCTTTTAACCATATAGGCGGCGATAGCATTTTAGACAACAGAACTGGAAGTTGGCAAGTACACCCAGCAGACAGAATATTTGACAGAAACCCAGATATAGCACCAACGGGTATTTACGGTATACCTTTGCGCTCTTACAACAATGTTGAGATTGCAGTAGCAGGCGGTGGTAATCAACAGTATTCTAGAAGAATCTTAGGTTTTAACCAAGGTAGTGGTCTTTTAAGCCCATATGGTTTAATTGCGCGTCCGCTAGCGCCAACACACCCGGATTACAACGGGGGTGCTGGTAATAATTCTGCAAACTTAG
The DNA here is from genome assembly GCA_009786825.1 of Bacillota bacterium. Lineage (GTDB taxonomy): Bacteria > Bacillota > Clostridia > Christensenellales > WQRI01 > WQRI01. The sequence continues at coordinate 14,269 of WQRI01000024.1, read as the reverse complement.
GTTTAAGGGCGGCTCAGTACAACACAGTTGTGCGTCCGGCGGTTACTATAAGCCTAAACGAAATAGAAAGACTAATCAGAAATCACTCGCAGTACACAGTTAATCAAGATAATGTTCCTGCAACGGAGACTTGGATGGGGGCTAGGTTTGCAGGTGAGACAGGCTTTTTGACTCCGCTAGCGCCAAACAGAAATGTTGCGGTTGTTGGCGGTGCTGCAGGTGTTACAATTAACGATGTAGTGCTTAACAGAGCAAGTTTTAGCACGACGCTAAATTTTGCAACGGGCAATGACACTCACGTTATAACCGCCATAAGTATAAGCGGGGGCGCGCCCATACCGCTAACTAACGCGGCAACTCAAGCCGGGACGGCAGGCACTGTAGACTTTACGCTTAGCCGAACAGTCTTAAATGGCTCTGGCATAAGTATCACGCTAGATGGTACGGCTAACCCAGAGCGCATAAATGTAGTTGCGTACGTAGGTCACGCGGCGGCAAATCCAGACCTTGCAAATGTAACACGTAGTTTTAGCGCGAGTTTTGTATACGCGGCAAACATTGCGCCGGTAGATAGATTAGGTAACATAACAGTAGCGGGCGATACTGCCCCAACCTTTAGCGGTAATCTGCCGGGTGCGGCGGGCGCAACGTTTCTATTTGCAACGGGCAACCCATCTCATATAATAACCACAATAAACATACACGACTTTACAGTTACGCTTAGCGAAAACTATACACAAGCTCATCCACGAATTGCCACAGAGCGCGAGTTACATTTCAGAATTTGGTTTGTAGATGCTACAAAAACAAGCGTGATTGTTGAAATTACAAATGTATTAAACATAAACGGCGCGGTGGTAACGGCGACAGTAGCATACAACGATTTATTCGCAACAAACGTAGTAATAACTACGCCGGCGGGTGCTATTACTGGTGGCGTACTATCCCTTCAAATAGCGCTAGGTGGCATTGTGCCAACGCCAGAGCAACTAATTGCTACAGTAACATTCTCAGACTACACAACAGAGACTACAGAAAACGAAAGCGGCATTGTTACGTGGGAGAGTTCTAACGACGATGTTGCAACAGTTAGCGCGACAGGTTTAGTAACTGTAATTGCAATAGGCGTAACGCAAATAAGCGCACGTTCTGCTTGCGGTAGATACACGGCTGTTGTTACAATTAATGTAACAAGCGAGGCTACGCCAATACCAGATAGAATGCTTACAATTTATTATTTGCTTAGCGACAGAGCGCCTATAACTGTTGGTGGCGTATATTTGACAGAGCAGTTAAACTCTATAATAAATTTCTACTTAGTATACGGCGGAAGGCACGCACTTGTAGACTTATCTACTCTGGCTAGTCCACAAGGCAGAATATTTGTGGGTTGGAGAATTTTATACCCAGACGGCTTCTTATCGTTAAACATAATAAATTATGTAGACTTATCTCATTTTGCTTCGTCTAACTCTATTAGGTTAGTCGAGCATTGGACAGATAGACCCATATCAATAAATCCAGTTCCGCAAGGAAACGCTGCAATACTATTTGTAACTACAATAGGGGAAGACATAATTATGGGACCATATCCGGGAGTAGTAGTAGTACTTTCTGCTTTAGACCATTATGGTTTACCAACGCTAGAAAATCACGGCACGTTTTTGTTTGCTGGTTGGAAAATGTTAGATGGTCAGGCTATAACGGCGGCAGGCATAAACAGTACTATGTTTACAGCAGTAAACGGCAACTTACTAGTGTTAGTGGCAAACTGGGATTATAGCGAGAGAGAGAGCGATAGTTTTAACTGGGCGTGGATAGTAATTGCTGGTGTTGCTACGTGTTCTACAGTTGCTTTAGGCTATGTAGGCTATAACGCAACAGCAGACCAGTTCAGAAGACGTCGTAAGTTAAGGGGCATATAAGGGCTTCAAAAACGGACAAAATAAATCATACGCAAAAAATACAATATTATAACGGGCAAAAAAGGGGAAAAGCAATAGCCGCAAGTTCGTACGAATTTTGCGGCTATTCTTTCAACTACAGCAATTTCAAATATATATGTGCAAGCATAAGTACAAGCAAGTACAAAAGCATAAGTGCAAATATAAGTACAAATATAAGTGCAAGCATAATTGCAACCATAGGGGCAAGCATACGGGCTAAGTTAAAGGAAAAGGTTTTATGAGAGAGAAAAGGTTTTTTAATTCTAGGTTAAAAAAGTTTATAGCGCTGGTAACGGGGCTTGCTTTAGTCGTTGGCTCTATTATAAGCGCTATGCTTATAACAAGCGAGAATGAGGCTGTACGCGCGTTTTATAGGTCTAGAACCACTTGGCTAACAGACGCACACTACGCAGACAGAGTTGCTGGGGGGGCTGCTTTATTTACTAATGCGGGCGTAAACAGAGATGTTTTAGACGACTTGATTGATGGACTTATGTCTGCTGCTAATTTCGATATTCCGGCACACCAAGTTATAACCACGCCAGAACAACTTTTAAGTTTGCCAGCGGGCAGGCTTGTATCGGCAAGAAACTTTTCTTATTCTAGGGTTGCTAGAATTCCGAATTACCAAAGGCTTAATGGGGCTGTTGGCTCTTTAAACTTAAATTTATTTCAGCACATACCTTACGGGCATAGCGGTATGCCACCACTAACAGATGCAAGCGCGCGCGCGCCAGACGGAAACGCAGCGCACATATCTAGGTTTACAAACAGAGAGTGGCAAATAGTTGCTTTTCAGGGCGGGAACATTACTTTGTTAATGAATCAAGCCTATAGGTTTTCTAGTTGGGCTAGTTCTGCAAACCACAACACAAATTACTATAACTCTACAATAAGGCACTCTATGCGCACAGACTTTAACGCTGTAAGGGGCAGATTTGATTATCTGTCTAGCGGCGCGGCGGGCGGTGTGTTTGTGTCAAACGAAAGGGGGCTAGGTCAGCCTACTGTAACAAACGCAACGGCAAACGCACATTGGAACGGACTTAACAATCCAGCAATTGGTGTAAACAGCAGGCTAACAAGAAACATTTTTAACCCGTCTGTCCCGGGTACAGACATTCTATTTTTGCCAAGTTGGTACGAGTTTGTGCTTACGGCGCAAGAAGTAAACGAGATAAGAACACAAGGCGGAGGCATAGCGCCAAGCGTTGCTACAATTGGGCATCATAGCGTCCCTAACTTTGCTTCATCGCTTCCTATGTTTGATGGTATGGCGCACCATAACGCGCGTTTAGAGTTGCATTACGGGATTCTACGCGGAAGTATGCTTAGAAGCAACCGCACGGGGCTTTGGCAATTACACCCTGTAGACAGAGCGTTTGATAGAAACGCAGACATCGTGGGCGTTCTTGGTCACGACCCGCTACGCTCTTTTAGCGACTATGGCTATTATGCAAGTGCTGGTAACTGGAGGCTGTATGAGAGGCGCGCTATGAGTTATAGCCTAAACAACGGCGGTGCAAGCCCTTACGGCTTTAGCCCATCAGCAACTGCGCGTGTCAGACCAGCAATAACAATAAACCTAGGTAGTTTAATGATACTAGCAGAGCAGTACGGCTTTCGTGGCGATAATGGCGATTGCGAGAATTGCGAGTGTGATAATGGCGAGTGTGAAAACTGCGAGTGTGGCAGTGATGGCACTTGTGGGTGTGACAATGGTAATGGTGGCGGTTGCGAGAATTGCGCGTGTGACAATGGTGAATGCCAAACTTGTGAGTGTACTACTAGTGGCTCTTGTGGGTGCGATAACAATGGCGGTGGCGATGAGATTTGCGACAACTGCGGGTGCGACAATAGAGAGTGCGAAAACTGCGAGTGCGACAATGGTAATGGTGGCGGCGGCGACAACGGCGGTGGCGATAATGGTGGTGGCGACAATGGCGGTGGCGGTGGCGGAGTAGTAAGACCACCAACAGATTCTCAAGGCAGAGACGGCGGCTTTACAACAGGTAGGTGGCTAGCCATAGCATTTACCGCATTTGCAACAGTAACATCATCAGTAGTAGGCTTCAGTTTTTTAATGGGCTTTAGAAAACGCCGCGAAGTTTTCAGACGCGACATAAACAATTAGAGTTACGTACTATACACAACAATCAAGTCGATTAAAAAACTACACGACAATGAAGTGACTTTAAAAAGTACACGAAAATGAAGTTGATTTTAAAATATAAAGTGTCTACACAGATTTAAAGAGTTTGCCTTTCTCAACGTTTGAGATTTGGCAAACTTTTTTTTGCATTTGCTTGACTTATTTCTAGGTTTTTGGTATGATAGTTACATAACTAGATTTTCAACTTTATAATATAAATTTTATTTTTTGCTTACAGGTGGATATTATATTGTAAGCAAAATTAGAGGAGTGCAAAAAATGAGCAATTTGGTGCAAAGCACTGTTATTGCCGCTAGTATGCCTCTCGTGGTTGCAATACCTTTAATTATTCTTATTGGCATAGGGCTTGGCGCATTGGGCTTTTTTGGCGGTATGAAGTACTACGTAAAGTCGTACGAGCGCCGAATGAATAGCGCTAAAGTTACAGCAGGCAGAATAGTTGAAGAGGCTAATGAAGCAGCAAAAACAACAAAGCGAGAAGCAATTTTAGAGGCAAAAGAAGAAGTGCACAAATTGCGAACAGAATTTGACAAAGAATCTAAAGAAAGACGTATCGAGATTCAGAGGGCAGAAGCCCGCATTATACAAAAGGAAGAATCCCTAGATAAAAGGGCAGAAAGCGTGGAAAGTCTTAAAAAAAGTTTATCTCACAAAGAGGGCGAACTTTTATCTAAGCAACAACAACTTCAAAACAGGTTAGACACAGCAGAGCGCGACATCAAAGAAAGAACCCAATCGGCAGACCAAGCAATTAAAGAAAAGCAAGACAGCGCAGAAAAGGATGTTGCCTACAAGTTAGAAAAAGCCAAAACCGAAGCGGACGCACTTATTGCAAAAGCGGACGAGCAAGTTCAAAAAATTGCTAAACTTACAAGAGAGCAAGCAAAGGCGCTAGTAATATCTCAAATAGAGGACGATGCTAAGCGCGAGAGCGCAACGCTTGTAAGGGCGCTAGAGCAAAAGGCGCGCGATGAGGCAGACAAAAAGGCTAAAGAAATTGTGGGTCTTGCAATTCAGCGATGCGCGGTAGAGCATACAGCAGAGATAACATCAAGCGTTGTTCAACTACCTTCAGAAGAAATGAAAGGGCGCATCATAGGTCGTGAAGGTCGTAACATAAGGGCTTTAGAAAACGCAACGGGCATAGACTTTATTGTAGATGACACGCCAGAAGTTGTTATACTAAGTGGTTTCGACCCGATAAGGCGAGAGATTGCAAAACTTACACTAGAAAAACTTATACTAGATGGCAGAATTCACCCCTCACGCATAGAAGAAATGGTAGAGCGTGTTAAGCGCGATTTAGACATTCAGATTAAAGAAGTGGGCGAGGCTGCAACGTTTGAGAGTGGGGTATTTAACCTTCACCCAGAAATCGTTAAAACACTTGGCAGGCTAAAATACAGAACATCTTATGGACAAAATGTTTTGAAGCACTCTATGGAAGTTGCCTACCTTGCAGGGCTTATGGCACAAGAGTTAGGGGTAGATGCAGCCCTTGCAAAAAGAGGCGGGCTGTTGCACGACTTAGGTAAAGCAACAGACTACGAGACAGAAGGCACGCACGTTCAACTAGGGGTAGAACTTGCCAAAAAATATGGCGAGAGTGCAGACATAATCAATTGTATAGAGGCTCATCACGGAGATGTAGAGCCTACCAGTATAGAGGCTGTTTTAGTAGCCGTAGCAGATGCTATATCCGGTTCACGCCCGGGCGCGCGTCGCGAATCTTTAGAAAGTTATATCAAGCGTCTTCAAAAGTTAGAGGAAATATCAAATTCATTCGCAGGAGTAGACAAATCTTACGCAATTCAAGCGGGGCGTGAGGTTAGAATTATTGTAAACCCGCAAGACATAGACGATGCACAAGCATTGTTCTTAAGTAAAGAAATAGCCCGTAAAATAGAGGACGAGTTAGACTATCCGGGGCAAATTAAAGTTCACGTAATAAGAGAAGTTAGAAAGGTAGAATACGCGAAATAATGTTAAATTTTAAATGTTTAATGTTAAATTATTTCACCGCTAGCGCTAGCAATATTTGTTTTTGCTAGGTGTGTAAAAAAAGCGTATTAATTTAAATACTTGTTATCTGTTACTTGTTAATTGTTACTTGTATTTAACTTCACTTAACAGCATATAGATATAGAGCAATAAAGCAAAATCAATAAAAATTAAATATATGCAAAAAAAGAGAACAGCGCTAAAAAATGGCTGTTCTCTTTTTGTTTGCTAAATCGTGTTTTGTACAAATTTTTTTGTATAAGAGTTGTATTTTAAAAAAGTTTTAGTGGGTGCTGATATACTGGTTTAGTGCATCGCTTAAAAGTTGGTTTAAACTTAAACCCCTATCTTTTGCATATTCTGTTATGCTTGTGCGTAAGTCTTTATCAACCACCAAAACATCGTATTTGGTCTCTTTGTAAGGGGTAGGTAGGGGTAGGCCTTCGTCTTTATAATACTCTACAGTTACGGCTAAGTTTTCTTGCGCTTCTTTAACGGCTTCTTCCGGGGTATCCCCACCGCCAACCACGCCGGGAAAGTCGGGATAACTAGCCCCCCATTGCGTAGAGCCATCTTCGCCCGTTAGTGGAAAAATATAAAATTCATACATATGTTACACCTCGCTTTCTATTTGCTTTAAAAGTTTAACAACTTCTGCTATGTATACAAATTTAACTGGATTTTGTTTTGGTAAAGTAATAGTGTATTTTTGCTTTTTAAGTATATGGTGGCTACCCTTTATTCTAACTAGCGCAAAACCCTCACGCTGTAAAAATTTAATTAAATCGTTAAATTTTATATCGGTTGGATAGGGTCTGCTAAATAACTTAGCCTTAAATTTTTCGTGTTGACTCACTTACTTATTTCCTTAAAATTAATTTACTCTGTTAATATAGTATACACTAAACAAAAAAAGAAGTCAATAAGTTTTGATAAAATACGCAAAAAAAGAGAACAGCGCTAAAAAATGGCTGTTCTCTTTTTATCTTTTTATGTTTATTAACTTATCTTATGTAATTGTTTTTTACGCTTCGTCTTTGTTGATAACGAAAGTGTTAAGTGTCTTAACAACACCCTTAGCAAGTGGTATTAGACCAAATGCGAATAAGAACACCCAAGGTGTAAATCTTATAGCTCTTAAAGCAGCAGTTATTTCACTAGGTACATCTTGATTAAGAGCTTCTGCTCCATCTCTTATGGCTGTTAAAAAGGCATAATCTGCGCCTAGGTTATCACCAGCAATATGAACAATCATCATTATTGTAGCAACTAAACCTAAAACTAGCCATACCAAACCAGCAAACTTTGCTACGCCTTCAAACAACTTTAACACATTAGAAATTGTTACAGCAAGGAAGAACATTATAGCAGCAAGCATAGGTGCTATGAAGAAAGCAAAAGAGCCATCTTCTCCATCTCCAGCGCTGTTCCAGCCAAGTATTACTATTAGTGCAAATACAGCACCAACTAAAGCCACAACTGCTAAGCAAAGTTTACCCCAGTCTTTTTTTAAATCCATTTTGTTTTACCTCCTTTAAGATTTCCGCTCAGTTTGATAAAACCTTTAAAAACCCCATCTAAAACTAAGGGATAACTCAATTGTAGCACATTTAAATTTATTTTGCAAACGTTTGGTAATAATTACCCATAAAAAAACACAAAAAAAGTGCGGTGTAAATATTATGGTTGTATAATGAGATGACCGAATTAAGTCGGGGATAAGAGGCGTATTTTGTATGATAGTAGATTTGCATAACGATATTTTAACGGGTTACATATCTAATAGGCAGTTAGAGAGATATTTGCTAGAGAGCGAGGCTAGGCTTGTAAATTATGCTATTTGGACAACAAGGTTGCATAAGCCAATGCAGTTTATTAAAACCCACGTGGGTATTTTGCGGGCAGTTAAGCGTAGGCGAAGCAAAGCCTTTAGCAAGGGCGAGAATGGAAGTGTGGTAGGGCTAGGTAGCAAAGGTGATAGTGCGTGTGATAGTAGTGGTGGCTGTAAGGGCTTTTTGTGGAGTGTGGAAGACCTTGGGTTTTTAGCATCTAGTGTTGCTAAAATAAAATGCATAGCAAAGCGCGAGGCAGAACTAGACAGAATGCTTACAAGCCTTATAAGCCTTAAGCCTTTTTGTGTGAGCCTTACTTGGAACAACCAAAACTTGCTTGCGGGCGGGGCAGATAGTGTTGGTGGGCTAAGTGAGATAGGCAAGCAAATAGTTAGGGTTTTTCAGCACCACAATGTGTATATTGATACGGCACACCTAAACGAGCAAAGTTTTTACGATGTTTGTCGCGTGTCTGAGAAAAGGCTTGTAAACACGCATACGGCGTTTTACGATGTTAACCCGCATATGCGCAATTTAAAAAAGCGTCAGTTAAAGACGCTTGTAGAAAATGACGGGCTTGTTGCACTAACGCTTGTTCCGCAGTTTTTAAGTGGCTCGGGCGAGTGCGTAAGTATAGACCACGTGATTAAACACATAGATTATTTTGCGCAATGCTTCGGCGTAGATAATTTGTGTATAGGCACAGATTTTTTCGGGACAGACGCTTTACCAAAAGGCTTAGAAGATTATCCAGATTTTAAAAGGCTGAAAGATAAGTTGCTGGGTAGGGGATATAAAGAGAGTGAGATTTACAAAATTTTTGTAGGTAATGCGCAAGCGTTTATAAGGTAACAAACAAAATCATATCATAAAGAATTTCTGTTCCGCTTCGCTGCACAAGGAAATTCTTTATGATATGATTTGTTAACGGATGCTACACCCGCTTTCACGATTTAAAAAAAGTGAGACAATAAGTCTCACCTTTATAAATTTATCTACGCCCCGCCAACAATAAAATTTTTTATTGCGCTTATAAAATTGTTCATAACATTTTCGTAGTCTGTATAAGTGAAAATTTTTGTGTTAGATTCTATTTGCGTTACAAACAGTTTTTTGTCTCGCCCAAAGTAATATGTAAGCGTGCGCGGGCTAGCAGCAAAGGGGTTATCCACCCTTACATCAAGCCCGTTAGTTTTAAAGTGGTGCATAAGCGTGTCAAACTTTTTTTCTTTTTCGGGCGTTTGCAGTAGGCTTCCGTGATAAATCCCAACATTAACAATTTCATCTCGACCTTCCGCAAGACTATGTAAATCTAAAATTTTTGTGATGTTGTGCTTTTTTATCAACTGGCGCATTTTCGTTTTGTAAACACTTCTCTCATCAAAATTAGCGTCGTTACTCTCATTAGCCACCTTTATAATAACGTTACAGTTTGTAAGTTCGTTAAGTATTATGGCTAAACTGCCAGTAGTTGGCTCGGCACTTTTAATTCTACCAAGCCTTACTTGCCTAACAAAATGCGGCGCGCTTATAAGCACATTAGACGCCGCGTTTTCTATAATATAAGTCTCATCTTTGTGCGCGGCAAGCCCCAACAAAAATTCTCTCTTATCTTTAAATTGCTGAACAGTAAACATAACTTTTTACAAATTATCTTCTTCAAAAATGTTGTCTGCGGTAGTGGCTTCTGGTGCGGTAGTGTTTTCTGGTGCGGTAACGCTTTCTAGCAAATGGTCAGATACATCGTGTTTGTCGCCGGTCTGATTTTCTTCTTTAGTTCTGTATTTGGTGGTTGGCTCTAGTGCGACTTCTATTTTGGTTACGTTTAGTACAAAGCGCGCGCCAAAAAAGTCTATGGTGTTGTGTCCAACCGTGCCAAGCCCCAATACAAGCACTATAAATAACACAAGGTGGTAGTCTGCTGTGTTTACTGTAAAGCCCACCGCCAAGCCTATAAGCACGGCTATAATCTCGAAAACAGCGTGCAGAATTGCTGTTGATATCGCTAGAAAAATGATATCTCTTGTGGTTTTAACACCGCGATATTTTACATATAAGCATAAAAATACAACAAAGACAATGTGCGAGCCAGCCCTAAGCCAGACTAACGGGTTGGGTGTGCTTGCAATAAAGCCAAGCAAAACCGCTAGGTAGGTCATAAGCGCTGTGTAGGGGGATATGAAAGCGGCTACAAATAAGGGTAGGTGAGAGAATGGGGTAAAACTCCATACTCCTAAGTCTATCGTCGGCATAAAAAAGATGTATACAAAAGAAAGCGAACTTAATACTGCCGAGATAGTAATTTTTTTGGTTCTAGGGTTCATTTTTTAAACTCCATTTTTTGTACAACAAAAAGGCATTGTTTTGTAGATTTTTTCTATCGCAAAAGCGATAGGCGTACACACATATGTGTAACTATACTAAGAATATAATATCACATTTAAAATTATATTGCAACACATTTTAACAGAAAGTAAAACTTTTTGTTAAGTTTGCTTTTAAAAGACAAACGACCTGTCAGTTCTAAAACCAACAGGTCATCATTTTTTTGATACAAAAGCGTGTTAATGTATCAATACCGTTATTAGTTTTTAATCAAGGTTTCCTTGATTAAAAACTAAGTTTAGAAGTCGCCGCTGATTTTGCGTAAGCAAAATCACGTTTGGCGGCGGGGCGTAGCCCAATGGTACCCGGAGCCGGACTCGATTTGCCGACAGGCAAACTCCCGTAAGGGAGTACCTGAAATTGTTTGTCTGGCGCTGGGCAACAAAAAATGCTAGTCAAGGCGCAGCTTTTGTTTTAATAAAGTTGAAAACTTTTTTAAAACAAAACAAGTAGGACTAGCATTTTAAATGGTGCCCGGAGCCGGACTCGAACCGGCACGGCCATTTCTAGCCGGCGGATTTTAAATCCGCTGTGTCTGCCATTCCACCACCCGGGCGGGTGAGGTTTAATACATAATTATGAATTATGAATTCAGAATTATGAATTATGAATTGTTTCACCGCTAACGCGGGTAAGTGTTTTAGAAGCCTCGCTTGCCGTTAATTTAAAGTGGAGGCGCCACCCGGATTCGAACCGGGGGATAAAGGCTTTGCAGGCCTCTGCCTTACCACTTGGCCATGGCGCCAATATTTTTAAATTACAAATTACAAATTACAGTGTACAAATGTTGCAAATTTTGTAGTGCTTCGATAGTTAGGTTTTGCAAGCCAAATAAAGTTAGTGGTGTTAAATTTGCAAACCAGATAATTTTAGGGGTTTTATGTTAAGGTAATCTTTATGTTTTTTCTTAGGGTTTCCCTAAGAAAAAACGAAGCAACGAAGTCGCCGCAAATTTTGCAAAGCAAAATTTCGTTTGGCGGCGAAGCGTAAGCGTGGAGCGGAAGACGGGATTCGTTGTTTGCCGTAGGCAAACTCCCGTAAGGGAGTACCTGGAATTCTCGCCCGTACTTTTGCGACGCAAAGAAAGTGAGACAAATGGGCAGCTTTTGTTTTGGTGGTTACCGTTAGGTAACTACAAAACAAAACAACCATAGTCGAACTTTCTAGTGGAGCGGAAGACGGGATTCGAACCCGCGACCTGCGCCTTGGCAAGGCGCCGCTCTACCAACTGAGCCACTTCCGCAAAGAATAAAGCCGATAACGGCTTTATGTAGAATTTTAGGTAACATTAACAAGCACTATTAATTAACCAAAGTCTGATTACAAGCCAAAACTAACTAAGTAAACTAAACTTAAGACACCGCCCAACACGACAAGCCCAAAGTCTGAACAAACCAAAAGCAAACATCAAGTCAAAACTAACTAAGTAACTTAAGACACGCCCAACTCAAAGTCTGATTACAAGCCAAAACTAACTAAGCAAACTAAACTTAAGACACCGCCCAACACGGCGAGTGTTTGGTGGGAGTAACAGGGCTCGAACCTGTGACCCTCTGCTTGTAAGGCAGATGCTCTCCCAACTGAGCTATACTCCCATAGGGTGCTTTTTTGCACTATATAATAATACCACAATACAAAAAAAAATGCAAGCATTTTATACAACTTTATGAAACAAAATTATGAAAAAGTAGCAAACTGCTAAAAATGAATAAACTATTAACACACGAGCCAAATTTAACAATTTCATAATATATGAAAAAAAAATTAAAAAAATTAAAAAACTTTGCGAAAAACGCTTGCATTATTTTTAAAAGTATGATATAATATATTCATACAGTAAGAAGACTAGTGCGCTTGCGCACGGCAAAAGTTTAAGACAGATAGACAGACAAACAAAAAACAGAGAAGTACAAAGGAAAAAATTTATATGGTTTTAGCAAAATTTAGTAAAAGAATGTTGATACTAGCAACTGGGCTTGTGCTTGCGGCGTGCGGAATACTAGGAGCAATTGCTATGTTAAACCCAGACAACATAAGGGCAAGGGCAGAAGTAGCAATACACCAAACTCAAGACTCAACCGAAGCAACGCAGAATAACTAACATACAACGCATAACACAAATTCATAATTCATAATTCTGAATTAATCAAAATTGCCTTAAATAAATTTGTAATATAAACCAAAATAGCACGTGCGCACATACGCAAACGTGCTGTTTTGGGGTTTTCAGTTTTAACAAAAAAATTTACGGCAAAACTTTTCAATAATCTTTGTGGTAAAATATAATCAAGCATTTAGCAAAATGCTTGATTTTTTTTATTAAATATGTTAACATATATGTAACCAAACAACAGTATTATTTAACTAAAAACATTTAAATGATACTAAAAAATTGAAAATCAAACAAAAAAGTATAATTAAAACAAAGTAAGTATTAAAAGGGGAAAAATCTTATGAAAAAACTTTATTCTGTAAGGTTAAAAAGTATCGCAGCACTTACTGTGGCGTTTGTGTTGGCGATAGGTGTTTTATTTGGCGGGGTAATTTTTGGCAACAGCCACACAGCATACGCATCTAAAAGCAGAGACAACTGGGTAGAGGGCGTTAATAGATATAGGGTTTCGGCAGGGGAAGCACTATTTTCTACTCAGGGCATTAACAGACAAGTTTTGGCAGACACGATAAGCGCATTGGCTTTAGCATCTGGCTTAACCACCGCGCAATTTACTGCAAACCTAAATGCACAAACGCTTAACGCAGCAGACTTTTCTGATTTAGCAGCACCAACGGCGGGGGAGTTAGGCGCTGTAGATTTAAGGCTATTCGAGCAGATTGCTTACTCGGGTACGCTAGCAACAAGCAGTTCGGCGGACGCAAACTTATCTAGACTAACAAACAGAGAATGGCAAGCAGTAGAATTAATTAATGGTCAACTAACACTTTGGATGAATCAAGCATACAGACACGGTCCGTGGTTGAACACAGCGGTTAACTCGGCAGAAGTTAATTACCACAACTCGTGCGTAAGCGCAGCAATGCGTGCAGACTTCAACGCACTTAGAAGCCACGCTAACTTCAGCAACCTTTTTGCTAACGCAGGGGCAGGCATATTCGCAACGGGCGCTCAGATGCCGTGGAGAGCCTTTTCATACGCGGCACATATAGGACCAAACTCTCACTGGCACGGCGAAAACGCACCACATCTAACAGCAAATTCTAATCAGGCAAACCTTGTTGTACAATATTTACGAAGCCCGGCTATTCCGGCAAACGATATCCTTTTCTTACCGAGTTGGCACGAAGTTGCGCTAAGCAATCTAGAAATTGGTGGGTTCACGACGGCGGGTTCTATAATGTATTTAGGTCCGTTAGTTAACAGAGTAACGGCTAGAGCAGCAACTGTAGGCGTTTATACTGTTCCGAATTTCAGAAACGGGCTTCCGGCACCAACCCAAGTGCAGTTCCAGCGCCTTGTATACAACAACGGCATAGTGGGGGCAAGCCAACTATCTAGTATGCGTACTGGCACGTGGCAAGTACACCCAGCAGACAGAGCATTTAACAGGAACGCAGATATTATGGGTGTTAATGCGCCTCAAGTTCCGCTTCGCTCTTACAATATTTTAGGATATTACCCGCTAGCGCAAAACGATAATACATTCCAAAATCCACACAACAGAGTGTTTACTGTTACGGAAAGGCGAGTAGTAGGCTACTGTAACTTTTCTGGGGGGTCTAACCCGCACGGCTCGGGTACTTCTCATAATAACATTATTCGCCCAGCAATAAGCATAAACCTAGCACAACTAATTCAAGTAGCGGCAGACGATAACTACGGCTTCGACCCGGGTGGTACACCACCACCACCGCCACCGCCACCACCACCGCCGCCACCGCCAGTATACTACACAGTAAACTTTACAAATCCGTAC
>WQRI01000023.1 GCA_009786825.1 Bacillota bacterium | reverse complement strand
GGTAATTGTGTATCTGCCCGCGGGCGTTTTAATATCTAGTTTGGGTCTGCCAATTCTGAAGCGTTTTTTTATGCGACAAATTTGCTGGTTTGTGGTTAAATCGTAAATATAAAAGGTTGGCATAATAGCCCAAAATTTTCTACGGATTTTTGCAAGTGGCTGATTAGTATTAGCGCACAAAAGTTCGTAGCGCTTTGGCATAGAAAAGAATGAGCCACGCGCCCTGAATATTGGCATTTGATGTTCGTTAAAAAACGTAAACTTTTCTCTGATGGCAAGAACCTTTTGCCTTAAATATAAAAACATAAGTAGCCCTCCGAATGTGCTTTTTAGTACTGTATCATAAGTTTTTTAAGTGAAGCATTCAAAAAATGTTTATCTTCTAAGTTCGTTTATCCTTTGCTCTAGTAATGGTCTTTCTGGTCCTTTAATTTGTTTTACGAATGCGGTTAGTATTTCTACTTGCTTTTTGTTAAGCTCTACTTTTTTTGTGGTGTTGCCTTGCTTTGCAAGTATTGCTATAAACAATTGCTCTATAAGCGTTTTCATTGTTTGCCCAAACTGTAGGGCTGAATTTCTTTGTAAGTGTTTAAGTAGCGTTTCTGCCGCTTCCGTTTTAGAAGTCTGAACAAGTGTGATTAAAAATTCGAACTGTAAACCGCTTACGGCATTTTTGTCTAACAAATAAAGCGCGCGCTGAACAGTAGTGTTTTCTAAAAGCATTTTTTGTGTTCTGGTTTTGTTGCTTGCATTAAAAATTTCTAGTATATCTTTACACAAAACTTCAGATTTCATATCGTCTGTGGTTATAAATTTTTCGTAAGTGCTTATTAAGTAAGTGTAGATATCTTCCGCCGTATCAAACGAGTAATCTGTTGTTTGTTTAAAAAATGTAGTGGTTGTAGATTTTTCTAAAGCATCTACACCTTTAGCAAATGCAAATAATCTTTCGTAATGCTTAAGAGTTTTAGACATCTGTTTACGCTCCTATTAATTTAATTTGATTGAATTATATCACTATTATTCTATCATAATTAAGTTAAAAAGGCAACTAAAAGGCGCTTTATATATAAATTTTTCTTTTTTGTACTACAATTCTTACAATACATTAAAAAGCAAAGTAAGCACAAGTTTTATAAAGTAGTTGACTTTTTGCAAAAAATAGTATATACTAAAAGTAGCAAAACGCGGGGGTAATAAAAAAATGGTAGCAATAACAGTAAACAAAAATACAGACTGGCAAGAAGTTGTGGCAACAATAAAAACAAAAGCAAAAAAAGGTAACAAGGTTTTTCTATTGTCTGAAGAAGAACTATCAAGTTGGCAAGAGACTGAATATTTAAAAAGTGACCCTGTACTTTGGGCAAAAATAGAAAAGGGATTTAATACACCACTAGAGGAGTGTGTAAAAATAGATGAGTTATGAAATAGTATACACTAAAGATGCTGAAAAAGATTACGAGTATATAAAAAGAAGTCAGCCCGGTATGCTTGAAAATTTAAAAGACATAATTAAAACTTTGAAAGAAAACCCTTACGAAAAAAAACATAGATTCGAGAAATTACAAGGTCATAAAAATCGATTCTCAAGAAGACTAAACCAAAAACATAGAGTAGTATTTGAAATTTATAAAATTGAACGAGTAGTTAAAGTTGTTAGTATGTGGGGACACTACGATGATAACTAAATTAAAGCAAATACTAAAAGTAAGAATAAAACTTAAAAAAGGAGTGGAGATATGCCAACAATAACAATAACAGAAAAAGAATTACAAACGAAGTTTGTAAAGGCTTTGGAGAGTAAAAAGCCAGCAAAGGTAAAGATAGCAGAGTATGAGGGTGTTTTTATGCCTATAGAAGAATACTACAGTTTAATTGAGACACTTGCTGTAAAGTCTGTGCCGGGTCTTTGGGATAAGATAGTAGAAGGTATTAATACACCAATAGAGGAGTGTGTAGATTTTGACGACTAATTTTGAGGTTAAACTTACAAAGCGTGCAAGTAAAGATTACGAAACTTTAAAAAGGCATTATCCCAGTTTAGCCAAAAAAGCCCGCGAGATAAGAGATGAAATAAAAGTAAACCCTTTTTTGCAAGCAGACAAAAAACTTTCAGGGCTAGGGGATACATATGCAATAAAACTCAACAATAAACATAGATTTGTTTACGAAATTCTTAAAGATATAAAAACAGTCAAAGTTGTTAGTATGTACGACCACTATTAACAATATGGTTAGAAAAAATGCGGTTAGAGCAAATGCTTTAACCGCTTTTTTTAGTTTAAGACCAATTAAAAGGTGGGGAAGTTTTGTGTTTTGTATATATTTTTTTGCGAAATTTGTAATTTTTTGTCAGTTGAATTAGTAAATTGTATAGTATTAATATCAATAACTTTAAGGGGGAATTTTATTTGAGAAAGTATATAGCAAGGCGGGCAGTTGAGGTGTCTGAATATATTATACAAAACCAAACAACAGTAAGAGAGACGGCAAAAGTATTTGGTATAAGTAAGTCTAGCATACATAAAGATGCAACAAGCAGGATAATGCAAATAGATACTAAGTTGGCTCGGGCGGTTGCCGAGATTTTAAAACTGCATTTTGAAGAGCGACACATAAGGGGCGGGGAAGCAACACGACAAAAATATTTGCAAGCCAAATAGCCAGACAAATCATATCATAGCGAATTTCTATTCCGCTACGCTACACAAGGAAATTCTTATATGATATGATTTGTTAACGTATGCTAAACCCGCTTCCGCGATAATTCTTAGCACGAAAAAAGGGCTACGTAGTTGTAGCCCTTAGATACATTACTCTGCTGGTTGTTCTAGTCTTGCTTTTTCGAAAGCCGCTAGTACTTGTTGCTTTAGTTTGTCGCGAGTTGGTGTGTTTAGCGGGTGAGCAATATCTTTAAATTCGCCGTCTGGAGTTTTGCGGCTAGGCATTGCTATATAATAGCCGTCATTTCCATCAATAATTTTAATGTCGTGTACAACAAAACTGTCGTCGATTGTTACGCTTGCAACAGCCTTTAGTTTGTGCTCGTCTTTTTTAACGATGCGGATACGAATGTCTGTAATATTCATTTAGTTTCCTCTTGTGGTCTGCTTATTTTTTGTTAGCATTCCGAAATTAAGTTTAATTGCCATTTGGCTAATCTGAAATTTTTAGATTGCCTTAAATTTTGGCTAACTATATTATACATTTATTTGCATTAAATTGCAAGTATTTTGACACCTTTTATGAAAAATCGTAAAAAAATTTTATTTAATGATATTCACATAATGGGGTATGCAGGCATTAGTATGTCTGCTATTGGCGAGTTACTTACAAGTTTTGGCTATAATGTTAGCGGGTGCGACTTAGAGTTTGGCGGGCATTGTGAGAGCCACATTAGAGAATATACCACCATTTTATATTCGGCAGCCATAAGTTTAGATGAGCCAGAGTTAGTGCGCGCGAAAAAAATGCAAGAGGCGGGCAGGGCGCAAGTTTTATCTAGAAGTGAGGCGCTGGGCATTTTGATGGCAGAGTATAAAAACATTATAGCAGTAGCAGGCACGCACGGGAAGACTACTACAACGGGACTAATTGCAAGTATTCTAGAGTGTGCATTTAGTGACATTAGCACTTGTACAAGTGTGGGTTTATCAAAGCCAACTATACTTATTGGGGGTCATCTATCTAAAATTGATGGAAAAGGGAGGGGGGGTAGTAGTAGCAATTTGCAAATTGGTACGAAAGACATACTACTTTTAGAAGCGTGCGAGTACAAGCGCAGTTTTTTGCACTTTAAGCAGACCCACGCTATAATACTTAATACCTATCTAGACCACACAGACTACTTTAATAGTGAGTGCGATATTATAGATGCGTATAAAGATTTTGCAACAAACACGAGTGGGGGTAAATGTAGCGGTGGCAAAGGTAGTGGCGGTGCAGGTGATGTTGTTAAGGGTGCAGGTGATGTTAGCGGTGTGGTATTTTTAAATGCAGACGATAGTGCTACAAAAATAATCACGGGTAAGATAAGGTCTACCGCGCCGTTTTTAAAAGTGGTTACGTTTGGCATTAAAACAGACGCAGACTATATGGCTTGTAACATAGTAAATTCTGGTGGCAAGTATTGCTTTAGAGTAAACGAGCAAAGTAAAATCACCCTAAATATTTTTGGCGAGCATAACGTCTATAATGCTTTGGCGGCTTATGCTTTTGCAGATGTTTTCGGAATAGATAAGTCGCACATTGTTAAGGGCATATGCAATTTTAAAGGCGTTAAAAGGCGTATGGAGCGTATAAATGTTAAGCCTAGCGATATGCACGCGAGCGGGCTTTCGGTATATACAGACTACGCGCACCACCCGCGCGAGATTAAGGCTGCTATAAAAACCATTATGCAAATGTATGCGGGTGAGAGTATAACAGTAGTTTTTCAACCACATACCTATACCAGAACGCAACACTTTTGGGCTGAGTATTTAAGTTGTTTTGATGGAATATTCAGCGTACAGCATTCAGCGGACAGCACTCAGTCGGCAAGCAAAGAGTGTGTGAGTAATAGCGTGCAGCCTTTAAAAGAGAATAATTTGCTTATTTTAAACACAATTTATCCAGCAAGAGAAAAAGAGATTAAGGGCGTAACAAGCAAAGAACTAGCAAAGCAAATTAAAAAACAATCTAAAAAATTAGATGCCGAAAAACCAAATACCGAAAAATCAAATGCCAAATTTTGTGCAGACATAAAATACATAAGTTGCCTACAACAAGTTGCTAACGAAATTAAAAACAAAACGGGTGTTGTGCTTATAATGGGTGCTGGCGATATGCCCGAAAAACTAGCCACAAAACTTCTCTACGATTTGTAGAGTGGTAGAAACCTATAGTAGAGTGCATAGTTTGATTAGTAGAGTATAAGTTTAGCCATTGCGTGTTATAATTTAAGTGCATAGCATTAAAGGCTCTTTGTTGTTAATAGGGGTCTTTACATTTGATATGACTTTGTTTTGTCAGAAATTGAGGAGGGCAGAAATTATGGCTAAATTTAATTTATCTACAGACTCTACTGTAGACTTTAAAAAATCTTACTTAGAAGCAAATGGTGTAGACTATATTATTTGTAAAAGAATACTTAATGGTGTTACGCTTGCAGAAATTTACGATAGCGACGAAGAGTATGCGGCTTTTTACGAGAGTTTAAAAAATGGCGACTTGCCTAGCACAACACAACTTAATCCAAACGAGTTAGAAGAATATTTTGCATCGTTAGTTGAAAAGTATCCAACAGGGGACATTGTGCATATAGGAATATCTAGCACGCTTTCGCAAACTCATTCTAACGTAGAAGCGGCGGCGGTTGTTATAAACGAAAAACTTGGGGGTGCGCGCAAACTTTATACAATAGATAGTTTAAGCGTATCTGCTGGGCTTGCTCAGCAAGTGGACGAACTTATAAGGCTAAGAGATAGCGGTGTTAGCGCAGAAGAGGCGGTTAAGTATATAGACGAACTAAAGCATTACCAAGGCGTTTGGCTTGCGGTAGACGACTTGAAGCATTTAAAGCGTGGCGGGCGCATAAGCGGTATGAAAACGCTGATAGGCACGATTTTAAACATCAAGCCTATACTTCATATAAACGCAAAAGGCAAGGGGGCGATAGAGTCGCGCCAGCGCGGAACAAACAGAGCAATAGACTATATCGTGTCTAAAATAGAGCAAAGGGCAGATTGCAAGTACAAGCACATACCGGTTTATATTTTACACACAGTAGCACCCGACAAGTTTGCGCAATTAAAAGATGTTTTGGCTAAAAAGTTTCCGGATATCGTGCTTAAAGAAATTAACTTGGGTCCAGTAGTTGGCACGCACGTAGGCACGGGCGCTGTAGGGTTGTCGTTTGTTGGTAAAAAGAGAGTAGATGTAGATTAAGTGTACATTGAACAATGAACAATGAACATTGAACAATGGTTACACCGCTAGCGCGGGCAAAATTAATTTTTGCAAGTTGCGCTAAAACAAAATGCAGGCTGTACAAATGTTTTGCTTTTAACGAGTGAAATAATCTCAACTCTCAACTCTACACTCTCAACTATAAATGTAAAAAGCCGTACTATCTTTTTGAGTACGGCTTTATTTATCGTTTTTTCACAGAAAAAACGGGTGTAAATACGTTGATAAAACTATATACAAAAGAATTTCCTTGCGAAGCGAAGCGTAGCAGAAATTCGTTGTATAAGTTTTATCGGGTTATTTGCTGCCTGCTTTTTCTACGCGCTTTTTAAAGCGGTCTACACGCCCGGACGCGTCTACCATTTTTTGCTTACCTGTAAAAAACGGGTGGCACTTGTTGCAAATTTCTATTCTTACAACATCTTGCTTTCTGGTTGTTCCGTTTACAAATGCTTCTCCACAAGCACAAATATATGTTGCTTCGCGGTAATCTGGGTGAATTTCTGGTTTCATTACTGCTCCTTTGAGTTGCTACATCTAATTTAGTATAACTCTAGTTGTTTTCTTTTTGCACTAATTGTTTAAAACACTTAAGTGTATCTTACAATACATTATACAATAATTTACAATCTCTTGTCAAGCATTTGACATAAGGTTTAAAAAGTTATATAATAAAGTTATGAAAGTTTGGCAAGTGGTTGCTCCGCGTGAGTTAGAGCAAGTAAGATTATCTCAAAAAGATGTTGAGGTTGATGGTATTGTTAAAATAAGGACGTCTCTCGTGGGGCTGTCTTTTTGCGATATAAAAATGTTTATGGGCGATAGTGTTAGCGTAGATAAGGCTTATCCTTTTTCGCTTGGCACTAAGGCGGTGGGGGTTATCTCTGATGATGCTCATAATTTTAAAAGGGGTCAGCGCGTTGTGGTAGACCCGTTTATTGCTTGTGGAAGTTGTTATATGTGTAAAACGCAGACTGTTAACAAGCAAGGCAATGTAAATTGTTCTGATGTGCAGACTTATATTAATGTGCTTGGTGGCGGGTTGCTTTCAGATTTTGCGTATGTGCCTGTTACTAATTTGTATGAGTTGCCTAGCAGTATAAAGGACGAGGACGCTATATTTGCCGAGTACATAGCGCTTGGGCTAAATGCGCTGTCGCAAATATCACTAGAAAAGGCAGAGTATGTGGCTATTTTTGGCGGGGGTATAACGGGCAATATTTTGGCGCAGTTAGTGTTATACTATCAAGCCGTTCCGATAATAATTGATGACGATGAGCATAAACTAGAGATAGCAAAAGCGCACGGGGTTTACTACACAGTTAATGCTAAAACAGAGAATGTGCAAAGTAAGATAAGAGAGATAACATCATCTCGCGGTGCGGAAGTGGGCGTGTATATTGCAAGTAGTAATTTGGACTTAGGCGATATGCTAGGTAGTATGGACGAGTACGGCAGAGTGTGCATATTGGGTACAGAGTATAACAAGCAGTATTTGAATGTGTCGCTTACGCAAATATTATCTAGGCAGTTAAATGTGCTTGGTGTGAAAAGTGGCTATGGCTTTATGGCGCAAGCAATAAACATACTAGCAAACAAAGCGGTAAACTTAACGGGGCTTACTAGAGAAGTTGTGCAGTTTAAAGATGTGCCAAAGGTTTTAGAAAAACTGGCGGGGGAGAGTGTGCCACAATATAAAACGGTGGTGAAAACTTAAGCACAATGTACAAATTACAAATTACAATGTACAAATGTTATACTGATTAAATACAAAGCGTTTGAACAGTCTGCATTTTGTAATTTTAGGCAAAGTAGGCTTTGCTCGCGCTAAGCGGTGAAACATTTGTAATTTGTACATTGTAATTTGTAATTTTAAAAATATGCTTCCAAAAAAGGTTAGAAAATGTAATATTGGGGGAATGGCGGTTTACGAAGGGATAATGTTTATAAGCCGCCGCTCTGCCGCTTTGGCTGTTAGAAATGCTAACAGCGATATTATATTTTACACAAAAAGAAAAAGTGATAGACTGCCCCTTATTGCAAAAATACCAATACTACGCGGACCTTACCTTTTGGTTAAGCAGATGTTAAGTGGCTATAAAATGTTTGCGAAAGCATTCGAAGTATCTTACGACTTTTTGGAAATAGATGAAGAAGAGCGATTAGCGAGAAATAAGCGAACAGCGAACAGCGAACAGCGGGCAGGGAACAGCGAGCAGGGAACAGAGAACAGCGAACAGCGAACAGGGATGAATAAATGCGTAAATCAAGCAGATGCTTTTGTTAATAAAACTTCGGGGGATGAGGCTCATCCCTCATCCCTCAACGCTCATCCCTCTAATACTAGTTTAGGTTGGGTTATAGTTTTAGGGCTTGTGTTGGGGCTTGCGCTTGCGGTTGGGCTTTTTTTTATATTGCCAACTGCGCTTGCTGGTTTGTTTAATAGCCTTTTTGGTTTGCAGATAGAGGGTTTGGGGCTTACGTTTTTTGAGGGCGGGATTCGCATTATTATATTTTTACTGTATCTAAGTTTTACATCACTACTAAAAGATATTAGGCGAATTTTTATGTATCACGCGGCAGAGCATAAGGTTTTAAATTGTTATGAAAGGGGTATGGACTTGAGTGTTGAAAATGTGCAGTTAAACTCGCGCCGTCACGCAAGGTGTGGCACAGCATTTTTGTTTTTGCTTATGATAACTAGCATACTTGTGTTTTCGTTTTTTGCTGGCACAAATATAACTTATTGGTGGCAACGTATACTGCTTAGAGTTGCGCTTGTTCCGCTGATTGCGGGCTTGTCGTACGAGATTTTAAGGCTAGCATCAAACTATAAAATATTTTTTGTGCTGTTTTATCCGCTTGTTTTGCTGGGGCTTTTAATGCAAAGTTTTACAACTAGAAAGCCATCGGACGATATTGTAGAAGTTGCAATTGCCGGCTTTAACAAGGTGTTAGAGTTAGATGAAAACAGCGAGTTAGAGTTAGAGACTTTTCCAAACTACAGAGTAACAAGTTATGTGAAAAACGAAATGGGCGAGATTTTAGGGCAAGTGGCGTGTGATATAGAAGCGGCGGCAGAAACTGACTTAATATTACAAACGCTTTTAAGCGTAGATAGGGGCGGGCTAGAGAGGTTTAAGATAATTGATAGTACTGTGGCAGACAAAGCACTATACATTTGTAAGCAAAGGGCGGTAGAAAACAAGCCACTTCAGTATTTGCTAGGTAGCGCACACATATACGGCGTAGATGTAGCGGTTAACTCTGATGTGCTGATTCCGAGAATGGACACAGAGATTTTGATAGATGAAGTTATAAAAAGCGTACAGCGTACAGCATACAGCGGGGGTGGCGGTCAGCGGGGCGGCGAGCAGAATTCAGAATTCAGAATTAGTGTATTGGATTTATGCACAGGAAGTGGAATAATTGCTATTGCTTTGGCTAAAGAGTTTGGGGATAGCGCTAGCGTAATGGCAACGGATATTTGCGAAAAGGCACTAGGCTTAGCAAAGCAAAACGCAAAAGATAATGGCGTTAGTGTAAACTTTATACAAAGCGATTTGTTCGAAAGTTTGGGGGCTTCAACAAGCACGGGGGGTATTTCTCAAACCTTGAACGCTGAGAGCATTTTGCTGTTTGATATAATAGTATCTAACCCGCCATACATCAAGTCGGCAGATATAAATAATTTAGATGACGTTGTAAAGCACAACGAGCCGCGCCTAGCGCTAGATGGCGGGGCAGATGGGCTAGATTTTTATAGGCGTATTGCGAATGAGGCAAAAGGTTATATTAACAAGGGCGGTAAACTACTACTAGAAATAGGTGCAGACCAAGCAGAGCAAGTAAAAAGCATACTAGCCCAAAGTGGTGACTTTGCGGATATAAAAATTGTAAAAGACCTAAACGGGCTAGACCGAGTTGTTAAAGCAACTAGGTCATAAAAAAAGGCTTCAAAGAAGCCATAAAACAATTGTTCAATGTTCAGTGTTCAATGTTCAGTGTTCAATGAAAATAGGGGTAAAATTATGACAAGTGGCGAGCAAATTATGTTTAGTATAATAATGTATGGCACAATTGCGTTTGTGGCAGCGCTGATTTTGATTATGGCGCCTGTGCTTAAGCGGTGCGCGGGGGCTAAGCCTAACCGCTTTGTAGGTTTTAGAACAAGGCGTGCTATGTCGTCTCAAGAGGCGTGGACGTTTACGCATTTGTATGCTAGCAGATTGTTTTTTATAGCGGGCGTGATTACTGTTTTGATGTCTGTGCCGGTGGTTATACTTACAGTTATACTGTGGAATATTACGGGCGTGATGTCTGATGAATTTGCTATAATATTTTTGGCTTGCTTTATTGGTGTGCAAATGATTCCGATGCTAGCGGCAATGATAAGAACACTAGTAGTATTACATAGAACGTTTGACAAAAACGGGGAGAGAATTAATTAATGTTAAATTTTAAATTTTAAATGTTAAATGATTTCACCCGCTAGCGCGGGCAAGATTAAGGTTTTGCAAATTGGAAAAATACCAAATTGCAGGCTGTCCAAATGCTTGGCGTTTAATGAGTTTAACCATTTAACATTTAAAATTTAGCATTTAAAATTTCAAGGAGTTTATGTTTGAGAAATTAAAAAGTATTGAAGAGAAGTTTAACAAGTTGACAGACCAAATCGCAGACCCTAAAATAATTTCTAACCAAAGCGAGTGGCAAAAACTTGTGAAAGAGCATAGCAGTCTGCAACAAATTGTAGACAAGTTTTTGCAATTAAAAAAGTGCATTAAAGATATTGACGATGCTAGCAGTATGAAAGAGACAGAGAGCGATAAAGATATGCTTGCAATGCTTGAAGAAGAGTTAGAAAGCGCAAAAGAGCTTAAGCCAAAACTAGAGAGTGAGCTTAAAATATTGCTACTCCCAAAAGACCCAAACGACGACAAAAACGTTATTATAGAGATTAGGGCTGGCGCGGGGGGTGATGAGGCGGGGCTTTTTGGCGCGGAACTTATGCGTATGTACAAGCGTTTTGCAGAGCGCGGCGGGCTTGCTATAGAGGATATAGAACTTAATATTACAGAACTTGGCGGCGTAAAAGAAGTTGTGTTTATGCTTCAGGGGGTGGGTGCATTTGCTAGGCTGAAGTATGAGAGTGGGGTTCACCGTGTTCAGCGCATACCGCAAACAGAGTCTCAAGGGCGCATTCATACTTCCACCGTAACAGTTGCGGTTTTGCCCGAAGTTGAGGACGTTGAAGTGGATATTAAAGATAACGACCTTAAAATTGATACGTTCAGAGCGGGCGGCGCGGGCGGACAAGCGGTTAACAAACTAGAGAGTGCCGTTAGAATAACGCATATACCAACAGGGCTAGTGGTTCAATGCCAAGACGAGCGCAGTCAGTTAAGAAATAAAGACAAGGCGCTTAAAATTTTAAAGGCGCGACTTTACGACCATTTTAAGCAACAAGAGGATGCGAAGTATGCCCAGCACAGAAAGTCGCAAGTTGGCACGGGGGATAGGTCAGAGCGTATTAGAACATACAACTATCCGCAAGGCAGAATAACAGACCACCGCATAGGTTTTACGGCATATAATCTGCCAGAGTTTTTAGATGGCGATATAGGTGCGCTGATAGATGCTTTAACGACTGCGGACAATCTGGCGAAGTTAAGCGCAGAACAGTAAGGGGGTAAGTATGATAAAATGTCCAAAGTGTAGCCATAAGTTTGTGGCGGCTGAGAACGAGGCTTTAAAAGAAGCGCTAAAGGCAAGAGAGCAAGAGATTAGGGACGAGTTTAATGTTAAGTTTAACAGCGTAGTTGCCAAAAAAGAAAAGGAAGTAGAACTAGAACTGGCGCGGGCGCGACAAAACGAAAAACTTGCTCTAGATAGTGCATCTAGTGCAAGGAAAGAATTTTTGGCGCTTAACGAGCAACTTCAAAAAGCAGAGTTAGAAAAAAACAACCTAGAGATTAAAATGCGCAAAGAGTTAAACGCACAGATTGAAGAAGTGCGCAAAAAAGCAAAGGACGAGTCTGATAATCAGAGCGCGCTACGCATTAAAGAGTTAGAACTTCAACTTACGCAAACCACCGAAAAGATGAAAGAGGCACAAGCGCGCGCAGAGCAAGGAAGCCAGCAAATTCAGGGCGAGGTGTTAGAGCAAGAAGTTGCAAGCCAACTAAAGCAAGAATTTTTTCAAGACATTATAAGTGATGTTAACACGGGGCAAAGGGGCGCAGATATAATACAGGTTGTTAGAAACAATAGGCTTGCCGAGTGTGGAATTATTGCGTGGGAAGTTAAAAATGCGCAATGGTCGGACACTTGGCTTTCTAAACTTAAAACTGATATGCAAGCGGCAAATGCTGATGTTGGGGTTATTGTGTCTAGGTTTATTGGCAAGAAGTATTCTGATATTTATAATGTAGAAGGGAAGGGGCTTATTTGGCTCGTAAAACCACAGTACATATCTGCAATTGGGCATATGCTAAGAAACGCATTTATTAAAGTTGCAGAGGCGCACAAGGGTTCGCAAATAACTGATGATAAAATGAAAGCCTTTTACGAGTATATAAAAAGCCCGACTTTCAGAAATAAGATAGAGAGCGTAGTAAAGGGCTACGACCAACTTAAACTAGAGTTAGAAAAAGAGAAAAAGGCGGCAAAACTTAGGTGGTCTAAGCAAGAAAAATCTTACGAGGCTATTATGCAAAACATACTAAGTTTTTATGGCGACTTGCAAGGTATAGGTGGCAAGGATATAGAAGACCTATTGTTAGAGGGTGAGACAGAAAACTAAAGGTTGGTGAGAAAAGATAGGTTTAGGCTAAGCAGAAAACTAATCGAGGAATTTATGGATAAGAAAGAACAAAAGCAGTTAAGAAAAAAGATTTTGGCAGATTTTAAAGCGGGTGAGAAAAGGCTTAAAGGCTTAGAGCCAACGCGTGAGAATTTGCTTGAACTTGCTGTGCATTATGTTAAGTATGGTAAAGTAGATAAGGCTATAGATAGTTACGAGCGGGTTTTAAAGATGTTGGCTGACACTATGGCTAGTGGGGCGGATAATGCTTTGGCTGGTGGGGCAGAAAGAACTATGGCTGAGAGCGCAGATAATAATAGCACTATGGCTAACATATTAGTTGAAGTTGCAAACCTGCATATGTTTATATCAGCATACGACAAGGCAGAGAAAGCGCTTTTGTGGGCTAGAGAGATTACTGCAGATAATATAGAAGTGCTAGAGGCGCTTGGTGCGTGCTATATATTTAAAAAGCAGTATGACAATGCTTTAGCGCTGGCTATTAATGGTATAGAATTAACGGGCGGTTTAGACGCGCGCTTTTTTGTGTTGCAAGCGTATGCGCTTGATAGTTTAGGCAAATATAAAAGTGCAGAGCAAGCCTTTTTAAAAGCGCTAGAGTTAGAGCCTGATAACGAAGACTATAAAAGTGACTTAGAAAATTTAAAGACCAGAATGCAAGAAGTATAAAAGTAAATGCAAGAAAACAAACAGCGAACATCTTGCAAAACCTATTTTAAGGTTTAGTAAAAATAAGGAGAGAATAAAAAATGGTTACATTAGAGCAAATTAAACAGAACAAAGATTTTGCTGCTATGATAAAGGCGGCGTGCGATTATCTAGAGCAAAAGGGCTTTACAGAACACGGAATGCGTCACGTAAATTATGTATCGGAAAGCGCTTACAATATTTTGCAAGCCTTAGGTTACAGCAAAAGAGATTGCGAGCTTGCGGGTATGGCGGGCTGGCTACACGATATAGGAAACTTTATAAATAGGTCGTCCCACGCGCTTACGGGCGCCGCTATCGTTTTTCCTATGCTGATAGAACTTGGTATGGCAATAGAAGAAGCGATAGTTATAAGCTCTGCGCTTGGCAATCACGACGAGTCTATAGGCGTGCCGACAAATGCAATAACTAGCGCGCTTATAATTGCAGATAAGTCAGATGCGCACAAAACGCGGGTAAGAGACCAAGAAGATAGCAAAAGGGCGGAAGCAGACGACATTCACGACAGGGTAAACCTTGCAATAAAAAAGAATATGCTTGTTATGGACGTTAAGCAAAAAGTTATAAAGGCTAAGTTTATAATGGATAACACAAAAGCGTCGGTGATGGACTTTTTGCAAATTTATATAGACAGAATGATTTTATGCGAGCGGGCAGCAAAAAATCTAGGTTGTACATTCCAACTTATAATAAACGACTTTATAGTTAATAGACAACTATCAAACGGAACAGTAAGTGAGAAAGACATAAAACTAGAGCGCAGCGAAACCAAACTTTGTGACAACTAGAATTAAAGAAATATTTAAGCAATTAGTTTAAAAACTCAATTATGTTTTTGTGAAATGCTATTACTGTGTTTTGTTGCTCGGTTGTCCAGTAACTTGGTAAGCAAAGCGAATTGTGTGCTTTGTTGCATATAGATATTAAGTGTTGCAAAAAGCGCTCGCTTGCTAGTATTTTTTCTGCCCTATTGTAAAATGGGTTTAAAATAATTGCTAGCGTATTGTTATACTCTCTAACAACGCCAAAATAACTATCCGACATAGTTTGGTTTTTTAAGGCAGAGTAATCAGGGACTGAGGCATAGTCATTTTGATAGTTAGTTGTGTTTTGTGCTAGCGCACTAGTTTTTGTTTGGTAGTTAAATGTGTTTTGCATTTTAATTTTCTCCTATCGGGCATTTTCGGCTTTACCACTTGCCCGTTAGTGCAGTATGCTAAGTATATTTATTGACAACTAGATACCAGCATATGCACATAAATTAATTTGTATTCTATAGGATTATTGGAAAGCGGATATATGTCGTCCGTTAGTAAAAGACTTGGCTTCCTACACTCGCATTATAACATAACAACCTATACAAAGGTTTGTATAGGTCTAGCAAAAAGAGCAACCTATACAAACCTTTGTATAGGTCTGGCACATATTACAAAACCACCTGCATATAATAGAAGTGGGGAGTATATAAGCGGTTTAGTATAAATCTTTGTCACAAAAAATTCATAATTATTTTTTTGCTGAAAAATGTTTGACTTCTATTTTGAAATGTGGTATTATATTTAAGTCTATGGTTGTAAAATTTTTAACTGTAAACAATTTGGAATATTTTGTTAAGCAAACTTAGTTTGTATATGCTTTTTTGTGTATGCGGATAAAGTCGGCTTAGCGCCGACTTTTTTGTTGTAAAATGTTAGGTGCTTAAAATTTAAAAAGGTCGGGCTAAAAAGATTGGGCTTTAAGGGCAAATTAGTACAAAAATGTTTTTAACAAAGGTGGCAAAATCTTTTTAATAAAAACAAAAATATTTGTGCAAATTTTGTAAAAAAACTTTTCGAAAAACAGTTGACAAATTTCTACAAGTGTGGTATGATATATATCCTGCCTAAATGCAGAACACGGGCGTTATGGTTTGAACCTCATCGTGCATAAGCTTAAGGTAGCATATATTGTGGTATTTAATATACTTTTTATATGCTACTTTTTTTGTGAGAAATGTTTGTTTGAGAGATGAGGGTTCAGCGAACAGCGTTCAGGGGTAAGAGAATAGAGACGAGCGTTTAAGTAGGGGCTAAGGTAGGCGGGAATATAATTTTTGATATCTGTAGTGCAATAGCACTTTGATATATATAACAATTCTGAATTTGTAATTTGCAATTCAGAATTAAAAAACTAACTGTTGTTAGTTTTGTGAACATTGACAACTGCATAAGAGAGTAAGACATTATAAAATAATACAAACACGATATATACAGGTCTAGGGCGTTTGTTTTAGTTAACTTGTTGGATGTTGAAAAAACATTTGCCAAGAAAACGAAAACTGCACCCGAAAAATTCTGTGTATAGTCTGTAGAGTAATATGATGCTTACACGAAACAACAATTTTAACAAAATCTTTACGATGTAAATGTTACTTGTGGTATATTGTTACTTGCATAGTAATATGTAAGCCATAGATATATTATAAAGCCATAATTTACATCAAAACAATTAACAAATCAAGGTTACAAACAAACTCATGCGAAGTGTTGTTGTAGAGTTATACAACTAATTTGCTTCCAAGCGCTTTGAAGTGCTAGGTGCAAGTTAGACAAGGCGAGATGAGGCTTGGCGAAGTGCCGCGTACTGTATGTACGCAAACAAGTCAAACGAAATCTCAACGAAGTATAACGAAGCACATAGCGCTTCAAAAACTTTATAGATTAAGCTACAAAGAGCATAGGGTGGATGCCTTGGCACCAGACGCCGATGAAGGACGCGACAAGCTGCGAAAAGCTACGGGGAGCTGCAAATAAGCGTTGAGCCGTAGATGTCCGAATGGGGAAACCCGGCGCGGGTAATACTGCGTCATCATTAACTGAATACATAGGTTAATGAAGGGAACCCGGGGAACTGAAACATCTAAGTACCCGGAGGAAAAGAAAGCAAACAAGCGATTCCGTGAGTAGTGGCGAGCGAAAGCGGAACAGGCCAAACCGGTGGTAGCAATACCATCGGGGTTAGGACCCACACAAATAGACTGCAAGCCGTAGTCGAAGAGCATTGGAAAGTGCTGCCAAAGAGAGTAATAGCCTCGTAGGCGAAACGGCAAACAGCTAGTGGGTATCCAGAGTAATTCAGGGCACGTGAAACCCGGAATGAATGTGGGAGGACCATCTCCTAAGCCTAAATACGATCTGGTGACCGATAGAGTATAGTACCGTGAGGGAAAGGTGAAAAGTACCCCGGGAGGGGAGTGAAAGAGTACCTGAAACCCTATGCTTACAAGCAGAGAGAGCACGACTTAACGTGTAATCTCGTACTTTTTGTAGAACGGGCCGGCGAGTTACATTACGTTGCAAGGTTAAGCTATTAAGTAGTGGAGCCGTAGCGAAAGCGAGTCTTAAATGGGCGATTTAGTAGCGTGGTGTAGACCCGAAACCGGGCGACCTATCCATGAGCAGGATGAAGACTGGGTAACACCAGTTGGAGGTCCGAACCCGTGAGCGCAGCAAAGCTCTGGGATGACTTGTGGATAGCGGAGAAATTCCAATCGAGCTCGGAGATAGCTGGTTCTCTCCGAAATAGCTTTAGGGCTAGCCTCGCACCATAGATTATTGGGGGTAGAGCACTGAATGACCTAGGGGGCTTCACGGCTTACCGAAGTTTATCAAACTCCGAATACCAAATAATCGTTATGCGGGAGTCAGTCTATGTGAGATAAGTTTCATAGACAAAAGGGAAACAGCCCAGATCTACAGCTAAGGTCCTTAAATGTATGTTAAGTGGTAAAGGATGTTTCATTGCTAAAACAACCAGGATGTTGGCTTAGAAGCAGCCATTCATTTAAAGAGTGCGTAATAGCTCACTGGTCGAGTGATGGAGCGCCGAAAATTCACGGGGCTAAAACATACTACCGAAGCTTAGGGCGATAATATCGCGGTAGGAGAGCAATGTATGTGGGCAGAAGCCGTATCGAAAGGGGCGGTGGACTGCATACAAGAGAAAATGCCGGCATGAGTAGCGAAATTAGAGTGAGAATCTCTAACGTCGAAAACCTAAGGTTTCCTGGGGAAGGTTCGTCCGCCCAGGGTTAGTCGGGACCTAAGGCGAGGCAGAAATGCGTAGCCGATGGACAACTGGTTGATATTCCAGTACCACCAATAGTCGTTTAAACGATGCAGTGACACAGAAGGATAGCTCATCCGTGTTTATGGATATACACGGCCAAGTATTGAGGCGGATAGAATAGTGAAGTACGTTCTATCTTAACGCTGGGATGCGATGGGGAGTGAAAATTAGTAGCGAAGTGAGTGATTTCACGCTGGCGAGAAAAACTGCTAAGTATGGCTAAAGGTGCCCGTACCGCAAACCGACACAGGTAGGTGGGGTGAGAATCCTAAGACGAGCGCAAGAACCATTGTTAAGGAACTCGGCCAAATGACCCCGTAACTTCGGGAGAAGGGGAGCCAGTGTAAAAGCTGGCCGCAGTGAAAAGGCCCATGCAACTGTTTATCAAAAACACAGGTCTCTGCGAAAGCGTAAGCTGACGTATAGGGGCTGACGCCTGCCCAGTGCTGGAAGGTTAAGGGGACGGGTTAGCGCAAGCGAAGCTCGGAACTTAAGCCCCAGTGAACGGCGGCCGTAACTATAACGGTCCTAAGGTAGCGAAATTCCTTGTCGGGTAAGTTCCGACCCGCACGAATGGCGTAATGACATGGGCGCTGTCTCAACAGTGGATGCGGCGAAATTGTTGTATACGTGAAGAAGCGTATTACCTGCGACTGGACGGAAAGACCCCGTGCAGCTTTACTGCAGCTTGATATTGTGCTTTGGCCGTAAGTGTACAGGATAGGTGGGAGACTTTGAAGCAGAGGCGTCAGCCTTTGTGGAGTCACCCTTGGGATACCACCCTCTTACGTCTGAAGCTCTAACTCTGTGCCGTTATCCGGGCAGAGGACAGTGTCTGGTGGGCAGTTTGACTGGGGCGGTCGCCTCCTAAAGAGTAACGGAGGCGCTCAAAGGTTGGCTCAGATTGGTCGGAAATCAATCGCAGAGTGTAAAGGCACAAGCCAGCTTAACTGCAAGAGTGACAACTCAAGCAGATACGAAAGTAGGACTTAGTGATCCGGCGGTAGGGAATGGAACTGCCGTCGCTTAACGGATAAAAGTTACGCCGGGGATAACAGGCTTATCTCCCCCAAGAGTTCACATCGACGGGGAGGTTTGGCACCTCGATGTCGGCTCATCACATCCTGGGGCTGAAGCAGGTCCCAAGGGTTCGGCTGTTCGCCGATTAAAGTGGTACGTGAGCTGGGTTCAGAACGTCGTGAGACAGTTCGGTCCCTATCCATCGTGGGCGTAGGATATTTGATGGGATCTGCTCCTAGTACGAGAGGACCGGAGTGGACGCACCTATCGTGTACCAGTTATCACACCAGTGGTACGGCTGGATAGCGAAGTGCGGAATAGATAAGCGCTGAAGGCATCTAAGCGCGAAACTAACCCAAAGATAAGATATCCCATAGAGTTAATCTAGTAAGTCCCCTTATAGACTATGAGGTTGATAGGTCGGAGGTGTAAGTGCAGTAATGCATTCAGCTAACCGATACTAATAGGACGAGGGCTTAATCATTAAGTAAGCACTAGATGCGAGCAAGACAAGAAAAGTGGCGGCTTTGCCGAAGGCGCGTACCGAGCGTACGCAACTGAGGAAAAACGCAAAACTTGACGCAGTATTGCGAAGCATATAGGGCTTACGGAAACCTATAAAATGGTTTCTATACAAC
The DNA here is from genome assembly GCA_009786825.1 of Bacillota bacterium. Lineage (GTDB taxonomy): Bacteria > Bacillota > Clostridia > Christensenellales > WQRI01 > WQRI01. Next base: position 5,720 of record WQRI01000023.1, on the reverse strand, counting down.
CTTGTACGCATAATTAAGTTTTTGCAAACAAGTTGTTGTTTCGTACACACTTTAAGAGGTCTAACCCATCTCTTAAAAAACGTAGTTTTGTGCAAAGTTATTGCAGATGTGCCCACCATTAAAGTGTGCACACGCTTTGGGATAAACTTCCCAAAAAGGTTTATACCCAAAAGGTATATCCTTTTAAGAGGTACATCGCATAGTGGTAATACAAAACTACAAACTCTTATGCAGTTGTCAGTGTTCATTTACAAATGTTAAATGCTGAATGTTAAATGTTTAATTATTACACCGCTTACGCGGTAAGAATTATTTTGCTAACTGTTCAATAGTAATGCAAAAAACGAATTAAACAATTTAACATTTAAAACTTAACATTTAAAATTGACCTGTGCCATTACGGTGGCTATAGCGAGGGGGAACCACCCGTTCTCATACCGAACACGGAAGTTAAGACCCTCAGCGCCGAAAATACTTACAGGGAGACCTGTCGGGAAGATAGGACGCTGCCGTTCCATTAAAAAGCCTTACGAATTTTTTCGTAAGGCTTTTTTCTATTATAAACCCGTTCTCATACCGAACACGGAAGTTGACACTAAAAAAGCCAAAGCATAACGCTTTGGTTTTTTCTTTTTTGTGTGATTTTGATGTTGTCGGTTTTAAATTATGGTATTGCGTGGCTTAGTTAGTTTTATTAAATGTGGATAACTAGATGTAAAAAAATGTAAAATTTTGAAAAAAAGTACCGCAAAACGCTTGCTTTTTGACTGACTGACTGACTGATATAATTATAATTGCCCACAATTTTCTAATTTGTGTGGATAACTAACCATTAAAAAGCGGCAACAGTTGTTATATAAAGTTGCCCAAAGCGGAGGTATAATATGATAATTTTTGATGACACCTTAATTAACATTATCTTAATTGCAGCAATTGTTCTACCTGTAGTATTCATAATTTTTTATTTAGCAACGGCAGGACATCGCGATTTTATTAGCAGTGCTTCGCAAATAGATAAAGGTATGAGTAAGGACAGAATTATGCGCATAATGAAGCAGGCGCCAAAGTATAAAGAATGGGACGGCAGTAATTCAGTTTACATATGGGAAAAGACTCAAAGCGGTGGTTGGTCTTGGAGTCAAGGCAAAGTAACTAGACGATTAACAGTAACTTTTGATAGCAATAATAAAGCAGTTGAAGTACTAAAAACAAATTTAGATAAAGGTACAAGGTAGGTGGATAATGAAAAAACGAATAATGCTTTTGTGTGTTATATTACTACCGTTAGTTTTTCCGGGGTTAGTTCGCTGTAGTTTTGATGAAAATGGTTATGATACAAACCCTAGTGTAAATATAACAATGCGCGTAGAGTCGTATTGCCAAAGATTTCACGCCCCATATTCTTACATATGGATAACATTAACCAATACAAATTCGCAGTCACTTGTTTTGAATTATGATAATTTTTCAGTTGTTTTGTGCAACGCAATATATCATAGACCGCATAGAAATTTGGAACGCGGAGAAGTTTCAATTGAGCCGGGGCAGTCGCTTTCGTGGGCAACTTCATTTCAATCAAATACTGCCAACCAGTTTGGATTTATACATTTTTCGATAGTAGGTTTTGAATATAGGGGAACAAGGGTTATAACAATATCAAACTCTAGAATGGTTGCCTTTGCACCGAATATCAATTTACAAATTTTTTATGCGACCGCTAATACTCGCATTAACGGAGTGTTGAGAGAGTGACGGTATTAATAAGTAATCTGTAAATAGGCTCTAGCGAAGAGCGTGTGTAAACTAAAAAATAAATAACAAAAAGGAAAAAGTATATGTTTTACATTAATGACAAAAATCGAGCCACAAAATTGAAAGAGAAAAAGTTTAGCGATTTAAAAGTTAAAGAGCGAGACCACTTGCAAGAATGGATAGCACATAACCCAAAAATCTTAAAAGAGGACTTGCTTATTATCCAAAAAGAATTTGCAGGCTGGGACGGCACATCAGAGCGACTTGATTTGCTAGCACTAGACAAAAGCGGAAACTTAGTTATTATAGAAAACAAAACTGACGACTCGGGTAAAGATGTTGTTTGGCAAGCATTGAAATATGCTTCTTATTGCGCTATACTAACACATCAAAACATTCAAGATATGTATCAAAAATATCTAGGAACAAAAGAAAGTGCAGAACAAAACTTACGTGCCTTTTTCGACAAAGAATTTGAAAGTGTAGAACTTGCAGACCAACGAATAATCTTGGTTGCGAATACATTTAGAAAGGAAGTAACCTCTACTGTGCTATGGCTTATTGAGCGCGGTATAAACATTAAATGCGTAAAGGTGCAACTTTTTGTAGACAACAAAACGTATCTTAATAGTGGACAAATCTTGCCTATTAGTGACATCGGCGACTATCAAATTAAAATGGCAGAAAAAAGGCAAGATAACGTGTCTCAAAAGCAACGCAGCATAAATAGAATGCTATTTTGGGAAAAAGCATTGCCACGCCTAAGAGAAGTTACGGCTATGTTTGAGAATGTTAACCCTGCCAAAGAGAACTGGTTGGGTGGGGCAACTGGCGTTGGCGGTGTTACTTTTCAACCCGTGATTTTGGAAGACTCAGCACGGGTAGAATTATCAATACGAACAAAAACTAAAGAGCGAAACAAAGAAATTTTTGCTTACCTATTCAAATATGAAAAAGAAATTGAAAAAGCATTTGGCAAAAAATTAAATTGGAAAAGCGAAGATACAAAAACAACAAGTGATATCTCATACGGCACTAGTGAGTTTGGTGGAAGAAATCAAGAAGATGTTACACAAGTTGTTGAATGGCTAGCAACAGAACTTGCAAAATTAAAAAATGCAATTGAGCCTTATTTGAACAAGTTTAAACCAACAAAGTAAAGCAAAAAACGAATTAAATAGTGCGTGGCAGTTGACACTTAAAGAACCAAAGCATAACGCTTTGGTTCTTTTTTTACGCTTATTTGACATAACAATATTGTCGTTGTGCTAAGCGTTTAATTTTATTGTCCTATTGCAAACAACTTTAAGGTGCGTGCAATTTGTGGCAAATTTGGCTCAAAAACCTTGCAATTTGTGGCAATTTTGGCTTTAAAAGGTTGCAATTTGTGGCAAAAAGTGTATAAAAAACCTGCAATTTGTGGCATAATTAGTTTGACTTACTTTTAAAGATATGGTAAAATAAGTATATGGAAAGAAAAGTTTTGAATGAATTAGTGGAGTGGAAAAACTCGGAAGGTAGGAAGCCACTTATTTTAGAAGGTGCTAGGCAAGTTGGCAAGACTTGGCTAATGCGCGAGTTTGGAAAAGCACATTTTGAAGATGTTGCCGAATTTAACTTTGATGAGAACGAAGAGTTAAAGTCGCTTTTTAAGTCTACTAAAAACCCAGAAATATTATTAGAGCGCTTAAGCATAATTCACGGCAAGGCAATACAGCCGCAAAAAACGCTTATTATTTTTGACGAAATACAAGAGTGTCCGCAAGCGCTTAACGCACTTAAATACTTTAAAGAAAAAGCACCGCAGTACGCCGTTATATCTGCGGGAAGTTTACTAGGCGTATACTTAGCAAAGGGGCATTCACATCCTGTTGGGCAGGTAAACATTATGCAAATCTACCCAATGTCTTTCGAAGAATTTTTGTTAGCGCTTGCACCAAATATGCATACCCTTTATACTCAGATTAAAAAGGGGGATATGATAGAGGAAATTTTTCATACGCGCTTTATAGAACTTTACCAAACATACTTAATTGTTGGTGGCTTGCCAGAGTGCGTTAAAGTTTGGCGAGATACAAAAGATATTTCTGCGCTCTCACAAAAAATGAATGAATTAATTGCAATATACGAAAGAGATTTTTCTAAACATAATTCAAGCATAAACGCAGCAAGAATACTTATGGTGTTTAGAAACATAGCGGCTCAACTCTCTAAAGAGAATAACAAGTTTGTTTATAGCGATATCGGGAAAGGTGCGCGGGCGAGAAATTTTGAAGAGGCGATAGAGTGGCTGGTTACTTCTGGTATGATTAACAGAGTGTACTTGACTAAGAAAAATGAAATGCCGCTTAATGTCTATAAAGATTTATCTGCATTTAAATTGTACTTATTTGACACGGGTTTGCTTAAACATATGGCGGGCATTCCAAACGAGTATATAATACTAAATAAAGACTTTCAGTTTAAAGGTGCGCTTACAGAAAACTTTGTAGTGCAAGAAATAAACTCTAACTGGGCAGTAGCGGGGGCGTCGCGCACAAGCCTTAACTATTTTACATTTGGCAGATACGAAATAGATTTTATGTTTCAAGACAAAAGCGGGAACATTATACCCATAGAAGTAAAGTCGGGCAAAAACACTTCGTCTGTAAGTTTTAGCGCCTACAACGAAAAATATAACCCAAAGCAAAGAATAAGATACTCGCTACTAAACTACAAAATAGATAGTAATATAACAAACATACCACTATACTTATGTGGCAAAACAAAAGAATTAATATAGGTTTGAAATAAAAAAGCCAGCGTATAAGTGTTGGCTTTTTTGGTTTGGTTAAACTAGTGGTTTGTTTTTCTGCCTGTTAGGTAGTCTAGGGTTACATCGAAGTAGTCTGCAATTTTCATAAGCCCACGCATTGTAGGCTCACTTTTACCAGTTTCCCAATAACTTATTACGGCATTAGAAACATCTAACTCTTTGGCTAAGGTGTTTTGGCAAATGCCTTTTTCTTTTCTAAGGTCTAAAAATATATCTTTGAATTCCACAGTATTATTCTAACAAAATTTAGAAAAAGTTAAAAAAATCTAAAAACTTTTAGATAAACGTTTGACTTTCTAAAAATAATTAGATACAATATATGTATGGAAATTTTTGCGAAAAAGTTGAGAGAGTTAAGGGTTGCTAGGGGGCTTAGTGAGAGAGAGTTGGCTGGTAGGTTGGGGTTTGGGGTGCAGACTGTTAAAAATTATGAAAGGGGTGTTAGCGTGCCTCGGGTTAGTAGGTTTATGAAAATTTGCGACTTTTTTGAAGTAAGCCCGCATTATCTGCTTGGGGTATGATAGCGCCGAAAGTAAATTTGAGTGCTAGACAAACGACTACTGTAACAACTGGCGCTGTAGCAAACTCGCGCTGTACGATTTTGAGATGTGCCTAAAATAATTATTGCAAGTGCTGAGACAATTTGAAAAGGGCGTTGTGGATAAGGTTGTCGTTTTGCAAAATTTTGGGGGTTATTTTTGTTTTAGCGTTTTTAGCAGGTTTTGCATTTTTTGGTGTGTGCTTTGCAGTTTTTTGTAAATCTAGGTTTTCTGGTTCGTTGTCGTCCCACATTGCTGCTAGCATTGCGGCTTTTACGTTTAGGTGTAAGTTTTTTGAAGCGCCGCCTGTTAGTATAATGGTTGCCGAGTTTATGTTATGCTCACGCCTCATCTCGGTAAGTGTTTGTATTAGCAATTGTGCAACCATACCTACATAGCCAAAGTATATTCCCGAGTGCAAGTTAGAAAGTGTGCATTTGCCTATGGCAGTTTTTGGTAGCGATAGCCAAAAGTCTTCCGTTTGCCCTTTTATTATGTTGGCAAGTTCTGGCGTGAAATTTAGCGCATCTATGTACTTTGTTAGCCCGGCGGTTATAGAGCCACCTTGCAAAACAAACTTAGCACCGCTTTCTTTCGTAACAACGTTTACAGTA